>NZ_JBHYIG010000052.1:0-39022 GCF_042740015.1 Streptomyces sp. NPDC059037 | reverse complement strand
GAAGACCCCTTCTCCACAACGCTCGGCCCGCTCCTGATCACCTCGATCCACAAGATGTGGGGCGTCCCCGGATGGCTGCTCCTGGGAGGCGTCTTCCTCGTCGCCGGTCTTGCGATGGGGCCGGCGGTGCGCTGGGCGGAGGCGCCACGAAGGGGCGCGGGGAACTGCGCGACCAGCCACAACGGACCCGCCCCCGAGGATCTGGCCGCCGACACCCCCGAGGAACCCACCCCCATCACGCTCTGACCGCCGTCGTGCGAAAGCGCGCCGCGTACGCGGACGGTGTCGTCCCCAGGTGCCGGGCGAAGGCCCTGCGCAGCGTCTCGTCGCTGCCGAGGCCGCTGCGCTCGGCCGCGTCCGTGACAGCGGCGCCGCGTTCGAGGAGCATGCGGGCGGCCTCGAAGCGGAGGGACTCCACGTACGCGGCCGGGGTGGTGCCGAGCTGCCGCTTGAAGAGGCGGGTCAGGTGGCGGGGGCTGACCGCGGCCTTCGCGGCCAGGGCGGCGAGCCGGTGGTCGGCCGCCGGGTCGGCCGCGATCGCGTCCAGGAGCGGGCGGAGCACCGGGTGGCCGGTCGCCGGGGTGCGCGATGCGGCGGAGAACTGGGACTGCCCGCCCGGCCGTTGCAGGAAGACGACGAGGTCACGGGCGACCCGGCGGGCGAGGTCGGGACCGTGGTCCTGCTCGACCAGGGCCAGGCAGACGTCGATGCCCGCGCTGACCCCGGCCGAGGTGAAGACCGGGCCGTCCTGGACGTAGATGGCGTCCGCCGTCACGTCGGTGTCCGGGTACAGCCGGGCGAGTCGCGCCGCGTGCTCCCAGTGCGTCGTGGCCCGGCGCCCGCGCAGGAGGCCCGCGGCCGCGAGCGCGAACGCTCCCGTGCACACGGAGGCCAACCGCCCGGCGGCGTCGGCCAGTTGACCCACCAGCTCGACGAGTTCGGCCCGTCCGGCGAACGTGACGCGTTCGGCGTGGCCCGGCACGATCAGGGTGTCCGCGCGGCGTACACCGGCCGCCGGCAGGTCGGCCGCGATCCGCAGTCCGGTCGACGTCGTGACGTCCTGCCCGTCGGGGGTGCAGACCCGCACCGCATAGCCGCCTCCGGTGTAGCGGGCTGCGGTGGTGAAGACCTCCAGCGGTGCGGCGACGTCGAGCAGGCGTACGCCGTCGAAGGCGAGGACGTACACGTGGTGGGGGCGAGGTCGGTCCGGCTGCTTGGGCACGGGTCCACGGTAGCGGGAGAGCGTGTCCAGATGTGTGGGGTACCTGTCCGCAGAGACATGGCCGTGGGATGTGCGCCGCGGACAGGCTGGACCCACCGAACGCCGAGGTCACCCGGCGTCCGGCCCACCGCCGACGACAGGAGTCACACCATGACCGACACCTCCACCGCCGCCGGGGTCTCCGTCCCCGACACCGCGCTCGCCGCCGCGGCCACCGAGCTGGTGCGGGACACGACGGGCGAGCTGCTCTACCACCACTCCCGCCGAGTCTTCTGGTTCGGCAGCCTGCGGGGCGCTCGACGCGGGCTGAGCTTTGATCCTGAACTGCTCTACATCGGGGCGATGTTCCACGACCTGGGCCTGGCCGAGCGGTTCCACGGCAGCGGCCGCCGCTTCGAGGTGGACGGCGCCGACGAGGCGCGGCGCTTCCTGCGGAGCCACGGTGTCCCCGAGGACGGCGTGCGCCGGGTGTGGACGGCCATCGCCCTCCACACGACGCCGGGCGTCCCCGAGTTCATGGAGCCGGAGGTCGCGCTGGTCACCGCCGGCGTCGAGTACGACGTCCTGGGCATCGGCTACGACGACCTGACGGCCGAGGACCGTGCCGCGATCACCGCGCTGCACCCGCGCCCCGACTTCAAGCGGCGCATCCTGGAGGCGTTCGCCGAGGGCGTCGCGCCCAAGCCGGAGACCGCCTTCGGCAATGTGAAGGCCGATGTCCTCGCCCACTTCGTCCCGGGCCACACCCGCGGCGACTTCGTCGAGGTGATCCGGAACTCCCCTTGGGCGGAGTAGGCGGAGCAGCCGGAAGTGTCAACTCGGGGTTGAACGGTCACATCGCCGCGGATCACCTCGGCGACGTCGCGGACCATCTCATCGGCCACTTCGTGGACCAGGCCCGGCGCTCGGGCGCCTCCTGGACGGACATCGGCAAGAGCAGGGGAGTCACCCGGCAGGTCATCTCACCCTCGGCCTGCTCACCGAAGCGGACGCGCTCGCAGCGAAGGCGATCGTCGCGCAGGGCGTGGACCTCGATGTCGTACGCGAGAGGATCACCGACGCCCTGCCGCCCGCGGTCGGCGAGGTGCCCGACCTCATCCCGTACGACGCGCCCGCGCGAAAGGTCCTCGAACTGACCTTCCGTGAGGCCCTGCGCCTCGGCCACAACCACATCGGCACCGAGCACCTGCTGCTCGCGCTCCTCGAGGCGGAGGACGGATCGGGCACGCTCGCGGGCCTCGGCATCGACAAGGCGACCGCCGAGGCGAACATCGTGCAGGCCGTGGAGGCGATCCGCGCCGCCCACGAACAGGCCTGACACGAGCGGCGGTTCAGGCCCGGCCCTCCCGTTCGGCCGCGGCGAGCACCCGCGCCGCCTCCCGGACGGCCGCCACGTTCGCCTTGCCCTGCCGGGAGCCCGCCAGCTTCGCCTTGATGTGGTCGCGTACGAGGATCGGTTCGTAGGCCAGTTCGTCGGCGGCGTCCAGATGGCCGGGCAGGGTGGCGATGACCGCGTCGACGTTGCCGTCGTGGAAGTACGCGGCGGAGCGCCGCCGGACGATGCCGCCGTCGACGGTCGGCGGTTTGACGCGGTGCAGCGTGGACATCCAGCGGTCGTTGGTGAGCCTGGCGGTGAGGTCGCCGAGGTTGACCAGGAGCGCGCCGTCGACGGGGGTCACGTCGTGCCAGACCTCGTCGGTACCGAGCACCTGCAGCCCGGCGACCTGGTCCGCCCACAACACGGTGACCAGGCCGAAGTCGGTGTGCTCACTCATGCCGATCAGGTCGCCGTCGAGGGCGGCGGTCCCTTCCGGCAGCGCGTAGTTGTTCATGCGCAGTACGTCGATGGAGTGGTCGGTGAGCGGCTCGAAGAAGTCCGGCCGCTCCCCCAGGGCGTCGGCGAAGATCCGGGTGAGGGTGCGGGCCACCCGGCCCGCCTGCTCGAAGTAGGCCCGCACCGCCGGTTCGAAGCCGGGGACCTCGGCGGGCCAGACGTTGAGTCCGTAGTCGTCCTCGGAGAGGTCGAGTCCGGGGAACGAACGGGCTTCCGTGCCGATGTTGAACGCTTCGAAGAAGTCGTTCATGCGCGCCGCCGACTCGACGCCGAGGCTCAGGCTGAGCGATTCACTCTGGGGCGGGCTGTAGCCGCGGTTCGCCCCGGTGACCCGGTACGCCTTCTTCGCCGGCAGAGGCAGGGCGAAGAAGCCGTCCACGGCGCCGGTCAGGCCGTCCAGGACCGCGTCGGGGATGCCGTGGCCGAGGATCTGGATGAAGCCGACGCGGGCGCAGGCGTCGTCGATCTCCCGTGCCACGCGGGCGCGTTCGGCCTCCGGGCCGCCGTCCGCCACGTACGGCGTGATGTCGATGACGGGCACCGCGAACGGCCCGGAGGGCGCCTTCGTGGACCGGGACATGGGCGGCTCCTGTCGTGGGCGTCGGCGCGATGCTACGGCGGGCGGAGGCATCGGCGCAGCGGCGCGCGGCGCAGGTGGCGCCGCGGTCAGGCCCCTTCAGGCACCGGCGCGCTCCGCCTCCAGCCTGCGCAGCCGTTCGGCGTCGCAGACGCGGGGGCAGGTTCCGCACGCGTCGGCGGCCGGGATCGTGTAGTAGAGGCAGCAGCCCAGGCGTGTCCGGGTCGGGTGGCGCGCCCCGTCCCGGGTCGTCAGATGCCGGAAGGCGGCGCCGCCGGGGAAGGGCTCGACGGGTCCGGGAAGCAGCGCGTCGACGGCCCGCAGCGACTCCTCCTCCTGGCCGAGCATCCGGCCCAGGTACCAGATCCCGGAGATCAGATCGTCGCCCGCCATGCCCCACAACGCCCGTGGCCCGCGGCGTAGTTGGGGTCCGATCGCGTCGAGCAGCGGCCGCATGTGCGCGACCACCGCCGCGCGCAGTTCGGTGCGCAGTGACTCCTCGTCCGGCAGCACCCGGACGCCGGGGAGTCCGGCGGCCGGGTCGTCTGGGAAGCAGGCGAAGGAGCCGGGGACGACTTCGAAGTCGCCGGTCGTCAGGTCGACCCGGACGTCGGCGGGCCGGATGCGCGGCACGCGCCGTTCCAGGTACCACGCGCCGCTCATCAGCAGCGAGACGGACCAGAGATAGCCGTGCAGCGCGCGGGACGCGGCGACGTCCGGCCGGGGCGTGTGGTCGTGGCCGGCCCGGATGCGGGCGGCCTCGGCCTCGACGAACGCCGCCAGGGCGTCCTGCCGCTCCGCCAACTCCGCACCGGTGAGCCACCCTTGACGCGCGGGGAAGCCGGGTTTCGCGACCGTGACGGCAAGCGTCTCGCACCGCGCGGCGAGCCTCTGGTAGGTCGCGGCAAGCAGGGCGGCGGGGCTCAGGGCGGTGGCGGTCGGCGCCATCGCCGGGGCCACGGTCAGCGGCACTCGTACTCCTCGGAGGGCAGGGCAGGTTGATCGGTCGTCCGTCGGCGGAGCGTCCACCGCGAACAAGTAAGGCTTACCTTATTTCTCGCCGTCGCGCCTCTTCGGGAGGGCGCGCCGCACACCGTCACCGCCACACGTAACGCTTCACTCACAGCCGGTTGACAGCTTTAGGTATGCCTAACCTAAACTCCTCCCTCGTGTCCAAGATCGATCAGGCCACCCCATCGGGTGGTCTCTCCGCACGGCGGATCCCCCTACTCCTCGCCGGATTCGGCGCGTTGGTGCTGTGCGCCGCGCTGAGCCTGGCCCTGGGGTCACGCCCGGTGCCGCTGTCCACGGTGGCCGACGCCCTCTTCGGCGACGCCCAGGGGCGGGACGCGATCGTGGTCACGGGGCTGCGGCTGCCGCGCACCGTCGTGGCGCTCGCCGTCGGCGCCGCACTCGGCGTGGCGGGAGCGGTCGCCCAGGGCATCACCCGCAACCCGCTCGCCTCGCCGACCACCCTCGGCATCAACGCGGGCGCGGGCTTCGCGGTGGTCGTCGCCATCTACACCCTCCATCTCACCCAGCCCATCGAGTACCTCTGGTTCGCCTTCGCCGGAGCCGCCGGGGCCGGGATGCTCGCCCAGCTCCTGGCCCGCCGCGCCGGCGATCTCGACCCGGTGCGGCTCGCCCTCGGCGGCGTGGTGCTGCAGATGGTGCTCCTGTCCTGGACCCAGGCCGTGATGCTGGCCAGCGAACGCACCCTGGACGAGGCCCGCTTCTGGCTCGCGGGGTCCCTTTCCGGGCGCACCCTCGACGTGCTCTGGCCGGTGCTTCCCACCCTCGTCATCGGCCTGGTCGTGGCCCTCGCGATCTCGCCCGCCCTCAACGCCCTCGCCCTGGGCGACGACTCGGCGCAGGCGCTCGGCGTGCCGGTGGCCAGGATCCGGGTGACCGGCGGGATCGCGGTCGTGCTGCTCGCCGGTTCGGCGGTCGCGATCGCCGGGCCCGTGGCCTTCATCGGGCTGGCCGCCCCGCACCTGGTGCGGCTCGCGGTCGGCTCCGACCACCGGCTGCTCGTACCGGGCTGTCTGATCGCAGGGCCCCTGCTGCTCCTGGCCGCCGATGTGCTCGGCCGGGTCGTCGTGCGCCCCTCCGAACTGGAGGTCGGCATCGTCAGCGCCTTCCTCGGCGCACCGCTCCTCGCGGTCCTCGCCCGGAAGGTGGCCCGATGACCGTCCTCGCCGTACGTGAGGTCAAGGCCGCGCCGACCGGGGCGCGCGCCCGGCAGCGCCGCCGCGTCGCGCTGCTCGCCCTCTGCGCCGTCGCCCTCCTCTTCGTCCTGGTCACGCTCGCCCTGACGACCGGGCAGATTCCTCTTTCCGCCTCCGTCGCGCTGCGCGGCCTGGTCGGTCTCGGCGACCCCGGCGACGTCCTCGTCGTACAGGACTTCCGGGCGCCCCGGATGACCGCCGCGGTCATCGCCGGTGTCGGGCTCGGCATCGCCGGGTCGCTGCTGCAACGCGTGTTCCGCAACCCCCTGGCGTCGCCCGACGTGATGGGCGTGACCGGCGGTGCCTCCTTCGGTGCCGTGGTGCTGCTCGCCACCGGGGCGTCGCAGATGCTGATCCCGGTGGCCGCGCTCGGCGGCGGGTTGCTCGCCGCGCTGCTGCTCGGGGTGTTCGGCTGGCGCTCGGGGCTCACCGTCACGCGGCTCGTGCTCGTCGGCCTCGCCGTCCAGGCGGGTCTGGCCGCCGCGGTGAACCTCATGGTCGTCCGCTTCCCCGCCGAGCTCGCGAGCTCCGCACTGCAGTGGACCACCGGCTCCCTCTACGGGCGCACCTGGACCGAAGTCGGCGCAGCGGGAGGTGCGGTGGCGCTCGCGCTGCTCGCCGCGTTCGCCCTGCAGCGGCGCCTCGCCGTCCTGGACCTGGGCGACGAGTCGGCGGGCGGGCTCGGCCTGAACCCCTCCGCCGCGCGGCTCCAACTCCTGGTCACCGCCGTCGTCCTGGCCTCGCTTGCCGCCGCGCTCACCGGCCCCGTGGCGTTCGTCGCACTCGCGGTGCCGCATCTGGTGCGGTTCGTCGCGGGCCCGCCGACGCCGGGGACGCTCGCGCTGACCGGTCTCGCGGGCGCCGTCCTGCTGCTCGCGTCGGACCTGCTCGTGCAGCACCTGCTGCCGGTGTCCGGGCTTCCGGTCGGTGTCGTCACCGCGACGCTCGGCGCCCCCTGGCTCCTAGTCCTGATGATCCGCCAGAGCAGGCCCGTCAACCGGAGTGCCGCATGAGCCCCACCCAGACGTCCACGCAGAAGTCCCCCGCCGGCGCGTCCCCCGCCAACCAGCTCTCCACGCACGGGCTCGACCTGCGCTACGGCGAGAAGGTCGTCGTCGGCGGTCTCGACGTGACGCTGCCCGGCGGCGCCGTCACCGCCATCGTCGGCCCCAACGCCTGCGGCAAGTCGACGCTGCTCAGGGGCCTCGCCCGCCTGCTCGCCCCGGCCGGCGGCAGCGTGGCCCTGGACGGCGCGGACATCCACCGCATGTCGGCGCGTGCCCTTGCCCGCCGGATGGGCCTGCTGCCGCAGCAGCCGGTCACGCCCGACGCCATCACCGTCGAAGCGCTCGTACGCCTGGGCCGCTACCCGCACCAGACCTTCCTCAGCCCCTGGTCCAAGGCCGACCAGGCGGCGGTGGACGCGGCCTTGGAGCGCACCGGCACCGCCGGGCTGCGCGACCAGTCGGTGGACCGGCTCTCCGGCGGCCAGCGCCAGCGCGCCTGGATCGCCCTGGCCCTGGCGCAAGACACCGAACTGCTTCTCCTCGACGAGCCGACCACCTTCCTCGATCTGCGGCACCAGCTCGACGTACTCGATCTGGTGGCCGATCTGCACGCCGAGGCGGGCCGCACCGTGGTGATGGTGCTGCACGACCTCGGGCAGGCCGCCCGGTACGCGGACCATCTGGTCGTCCTCAAGGACGGGCAACTGGCCGCCGCGGGCAAGCCCGCCGACGTACTCGACGCCGACCTCGTCAAGGACGTGTTCGACGTCGACTGCCGGGTCATCCCCGACCCGGAGACCGGCACCCCGCTGGTCGTTCCGAAGGGCAGGGCCGCCCGTCACACGTCGGGGGATCCGGCCGTCCCCGCCTGATCACCCGCTCCGGCGCCCCACCGCCCCTTACGTCCCGTCCCCATCTCCGCTCACAGCAAGGAAAAACCACCCTCATGAACACCAGAACCGTCCCGCGCGGTCTGCGCAGGCTCAGTGCCGTCCTGCTCACCGTCGTCCTCGGCACCGGCACCCTCGCCGCGTGCGGCGGTGACTCCGAGAAGGACGACAAGGGCAAGGCGGACGCCGCCGCCGACGCCGGTTTCCCGCGCACCATCAAGCACGCGATGGGCAGCACGGAGATTCCCGCCGCCCCGCAGAAGGTCGTCGTCCTGGACACCGGCGAGCTCGACGACGTCACGCTGCTCGGCATCAAGCCGGTCGGCGCGGTCTCCCCGCACTTCAAGACCGCGGGCGGCTTCCCCTCGTACCTCAAGGACAAGATCGGCGGGGTGAAGGACGTCGGCCCGATGGAGGAGCCGAACCTGGAGCTGATCGCCTCCCTCAAGCCCGATCTGATCCTGTCCTCCAAGGTCCGGCACGAGAAGGTCTACGACAAGCTCAAGGCCATCGCCCCGACCGTCTTCACCGAGACCACCGGTGCTCCCTGGAAGGAGAACCTGAAGGTCCACGCCAAGGCGCTCGGCAAGGAGAAGCAGGCCGCCACCGCGATGGCGGACTACGAGGCGCACGCCAAGGCCCTCGGCGAGTCCATCAAGAAGAAGTACAAGGGCAAGATGCCGTCGGCCTCGGTCGTCCGGTTCGTCGCGGGCCCGACCCGGCTCTACCAGAAGTCCTCGTACAGCGGCATCGTGCTCGACGACATCGGCCTGACCCGCCCGGCCTCGCAGAACTCGGCCGACCCCGAGAAGCCGATGCTCGACGTCAGCCCCGAGCAGATCGACAAGGCCGAGGCCGACCTGATCTTCGTGACTGTCGCCGACGATCCGGACAAGACCCAGCAGAAGGACGTCACGTCCAACCCCGTCTGGAAGGACCTGAAGGCCGTCAAGCAGGACAAGGTCTTCACCGTCCCGGACGAGACGTGGATGTCGGGCATCGGCGTCCAGGCCGCGGAGCACGTCCTTGAGGACGTCGCGAAGGCCACCGGCGCCGAACTGCCCAAGAAGTAGGCAGGCACGCGCCACGGGGCGGGCCCGCGAACGGCCCGCCCCTCTTCTCTTTCCCTCCCCCCCGCTTTCTCTTTGCTCTTACTCCCCCCGCTCACGCCACGCGTCTCCGTGCACACCCGGAAGTGGACTCGCCCATGCGGCTGTACGTCCTTGCCCGCAACCCCACCGACTCGGTCACCGAAGGCTTCCTGCCCGCCGCTCGCCGGCTCGGTCTCGACATCACGCTCCTCACCGATCAGCCCGGCTCCCATCGGAGCGGGCACCCGGACCTGGAGATCCTGGAGTGCGACGTACGCGACTTCCGCGCCGTCGTCAGCCGGATCTCGACGCATCACTCCCCCGACGCGATCTTCAGCAACAGCGACCACCTCCAGACCCAGACCGCCCTGGCCGCCGAGTACTTCGGGCTGCCCGGCAAGGACTGGCGGGTGACGCTGCGCGCCAAGGACAAGGCGCAGATGCGCCGCCATCTCACCGCCGCGGGCGTCGACGCGGTGTGGTCGACGGAGCTCGCCGCCGGGCAGGATCCGGCCGGACTCGCCGCCCTCGACGTGCCCTACCCCTGCGTGGTCAAGCCCCGTGAGGGAGTGGCGAGCGAGGACGTCGTCCTCGTCGAGGAGCCGGCGCAGCTCCTGAAGCGGTGCGCGGAGATCCAGGCCCGGCGCCCCGACATGGCGATCGTCGTCGAGGAGTTCCTCGCCGGGGAGCTGTGCACCCTGGAGACGCTCGGCGACGGCCTGCGGCGCCATGTCCTCGGCGGCTTCCGGACGCGGCTGTCGCCACCGCCGTACTTCATCGAGGAGCGGCTCGCCTTCGAGCCCGCGCATCCGGAGCCGGTGGTCGCCCAGGTGCTCGCCCAACTGGACGCACTGGGCGTGGGGTTCGGCGCCTGCCACACCGAGTTCGTGGTCGCGGACGGCCGGGCGCGGCTCATCGAGGTCAACTACCGCGCCATCGGTGACCAGTGCGATCTGCTTCTCGCGCAGCTGCTGGGCATACCGCTCTTCGAGCACATCCTCCGTACGCATCTGGGCGAGCCGCTCCCCGCTGATCTCGGCGCGCGGACCGACGGCCGGGCGGTCCTCGACTATCCCTGCGCCCAGCGGTCCGGGACGCTGACGTCGGCCCCCGAGGCGACCGACATCGACCTGGACGGGGTGCGCCTGACATACCGTCCGCTGCGCGGGATCGGCGAGCGGCACGAGATCCAGGGCACCAACCGTGACCTCCTCGGCGTCGTACGGGCCATCGGCACCGACCAGAACACCGTGGACCGGGCCGTCGCCGATTTCATCGCCGCGCAGCGCTGGGAGATCACCCCGTGACGCGCCCCACGGGCCTCGCGCCGGTCGCCGGGGTCGAGGCCGAACTCCTGCTGCGCGTCCTGAGCGCGCTCCTCCGGGAGGACGTGGTGGGGTGGCGGACCCGGAGCGAGCCCGTGCGGCGCGCGGACGGGGAGTGGCTGCGCCTCGGGCACGGCGCCGGTGACGCCCTGCTGATGGCGGTCCACGAGGACGGCTTCCAGAGTGCGTACGCCGCCCGGCTCCCGCTGCTTCTGCGCGAGTCCGACGGCATCGCGCTCGACGACGCGGAGTCGATCACCGGCGCGCTCGGCGAGCTCGCCGAGCCCGTCGACCGTGCCGGGTTCGCGGCCTTCGCCGAGGAGTGCGGGCAGGCTCTCGACGCCCTGCGGCTGCACGCCGAGACCGGCGACGAGATCGACACCGCGCTCGTCGAACGGTACGGCGGTGATCCCGCCGCCTGGACGGGGCTCGCGGGCGGCCTCGGGTTCGACACACTCGCCGCGCGCTCGGACCACCCCGTGTATCCGACCTCGCGGGGCCGTTCCGGGCTCTCCGTCGGCCAACTCCGGTCGTACGCCCCTGAATTCGGGCCCCGTTTTACGTTGCGACAGCTGGCCCTGCCGTGCGAGGACATCACCGTGGGTGGCGGCACCGACAACCCGTGGCTGTCCCCTGCCGAAGCGGGCGCGCCGGATCTCGAAGGGAGCCATGCCGTCTTTCCCGTGCATCCCTTGACCGTGGGCGAACCACTGCGGCAGGCGCTGCGGGAGGCGGGGCTCGAAGGACGGGCGAAGCTCCTCGCCGGACCAGGACCCGAGGTCGTACCGACGCTGT
This sequence comes from Streptomyces sp. NPDC059037, assembly GCF_042740015.1. Classification (NCBI taxonomy): domain Bacteria; kingdom Bacillati; phylum Actinomycetota; class Actinomycetes; order Kitasatosporales; family Streptomycetaceae; genus Streptomyces; species Streptomyces sp. NPDC059037. The sequence goes on along the minus strand of NZ_JBHYIG010000052.1, from coordinate 28,053 downwards.
CCATGCGGACCGTGGCCCTCACGGCGGATCCGGCGCGGCATCTCAAACTGCCGCTCGCCACCGCCACGTTGGGGCTGCGCAACCGTCGCACCATCAAACCGGGCACCCTGGTCGACGGCGCGGCGGGCCAGCGGCTCGTCGAGGCCGTCATCGCCCGCGAGCCCCGCTTCCAGGGCGCGGTCCTGCACGCCGACGAGACGCGGTACGCCCACGCCGGGCACGAACTGCTCGCCGTGCTCGTGCGCCGCTTCCCGTCCGGACTCGACGACGCCGTCGTCGTGCCGATGGCCGCGCTCCTGTGTCCGGCACCCGGCGGCCCGCTGCTGATCGACCGGCTCGCCGAGCGGTTCTACGGCGGCGACCCCCTCGCCCTCCTCGATGCCGTGTTCGCCCTCCTCTTCGACTGGCAGACCACGCTCTTCGCGTACGGGATCGCCCTCGAATCGCACCAGCAGAACATCTCACTGGTCATCGACGCATCGGCTGGTGGGCCTCGGCTACGGCTGCTCCTCAAGGACAACGACGGGCCGCGTGTCCACCACGCACGCCTGCGGTCCGTGATGGGCGAACAGGCGCCCGATCCGGGGGAGTTCGACGACGTGCGCATCTTCGTCGACGGGGACCGTCCCGTGCTCGATCTGTTCACCACCATCACCGTCCACCTCTGCGCGGGCTCGTACGCCTTCGGGCTCGCCCGGCACGGGCACGCCCCGCTGGAGCGACTCCTTCGCCTGGTGCGCGACCGGCTCGCGGAAGCGGCCGAGCGGCTCGGCACGGGCCCCGGCGAACCCGGCGCCCTGCTGCGCGCCCACGTCCTGGACGCGCCGGAGCTTCCGGTCAAGGCGATGGTCACCGCCGGGACCCTGCTCAGCAAGGAGCGCTCCGGGGCCGCCGACATCAACAAGCACTACACGACAGGACCCAACTACCTGCTGCGGACGGGGACTTCGTGACGGCCACCGCTTCATCCCCGCACCCGCTCTCGGACGGGCCGACGGTGGGGGCGGAGTTCGGGCGCCGGCAGGTGCACGCCGTCGCGGCCTGCTACTTCGTGGCGTCGTTCGCCGCGCTCGGGCTTCCCCCGTATCTGACCGAGATCCTGCCGGGGCTCGGCGACACGACCGCCCGCTGGGCGGGACTCCTGTATGTCGTACCGACCGTCTTCGGCGCGCTCGGCGCCCCCCTGTGGGGCCGCGCCGCCGACCGCTTCGGGCGAAAACGGCTGCTGCTGCGGGCCCAACTGGGCCTGGCCGTCTCGTTTCTGCTGGCGGGCTGGGCGGACTCCCTCAGCGCGTTCGCCGCGGCGCTGGTGCTTCAGGGCATCCTCGGCGGCACCTTCGCCGCGTCCAACGGCTATCTGGCGGCCGCGCTCAGCGGGGCGCATCTTTCCAAGGCGCTCACGCTGATGCAGGGCGCGGCCCGTGCGGCGCTGGTGTTCGCACCGATCGCCGTGGGCTCTCTGACGCCGTGGATCTCGCCGCACCGCCAGTACGCGCTGCTCGCCGTCCTGCCGCTGACCGCCGCGCTGATGCTCGCCCTGCTTCCGGAGCCCGGCCCCCGGGCGCCCGAGGCCGCCGCGGAGGGGGAGCCGGGCGGCACCGGCCCGCTCGCCCCGCTGGCGGCGCTGTACTGCTTCGAGTTCGCCTTCGTCTTCTCGACCGTCATCTCCTTCCCCTATCTGATCTCGCTGATCGAGGACCGAATACCCGGCGTCTCCCCGGTCGTCTCCGGCGCGCTCTTCGCCCTGCCGCACCTGTGCTATCTGCTGTTCGCGATGCGGGTGCACCAGGTCGTCGAGCGCCGCCCGGGGCCGGGGATCGCGACCGGTTTCGCCCTGGTGGCGCTCGGTCTCGCCGGGCACGGCGCCGCCGGTTCGCTGCCCGCCTTCGTCGGCGTGCGGCTGCTGCTCGGCGCCGGCCTCACGCTGGGCCTGGTCAGCCTGTCCGTGCTGGCCGCCGACTGCGCCAAAGGGCGTCCGCCCGGCGGGATGTTCGGCTCGCTCGAGCTCGTCTCCAAAGGCGGCGCGGTCGCCGCCGGCCTCGCCGCGGTGGCCGTCAGCAGTCTGTTCGGCCCGTCCGCGCCGGCCCTGACCGGTACCGCGATCGCCCTGGTGGCCCTGGTCGCCGCCGCCTTTCCCGCCACGTTCCGCCGCTAGTCCGCATCCGCTGGAGTCGTTGATGTCCTTGCCGACCGGCACGTTCCCCGCCCAGTCCTGCGCGTCGCCCGACGCGTCCGCCAAGGCCGCGACGTCGCCCGATCCGTCCGCGGCCCCGCTCGCCGGTGCCGCGCCCACCGGCCTGCCCGGCGCCGACCAGGCCGTGACGCACACCCTGCTCAACTGTCTGCTGCGCGAGGTCTCGGGCCCCGAGCACCAGACCGCCGTGGTCGACGGCAACCTCCTGCTCCGGCTGCCCCGGCGCGGGGTCCTGCTGCGCGTCGCGCTGCGCCGTGCCTCGCTGCTCGGCGCCCACCGCTTCACCGGACCGGTGACCGAGCAGCGCGACGGCCGCTGGGTGGACGTGGACTGGCGGCGCCTCGCCGAGTACACGCACGCCGAGCTGTTCCTGCGGACGGGCGTGAGCAACGAGGAGTTCCTCGAGCAGATCGCCTCCAGCCATGAGGGGGTCAGCGCCGCGATCGCCGCCGAACGCCCGGCGTCCGCCCCCGTCACCGACCAGACCCCGAAGTGGCTTGCGGGCTACCTCGCCTCCGAGCGGTCCCTGCTGTTCGGCCACCGCTTCCACCCCACGCCCAAGGCCCGCGGCGGCGATCTGTCCGACTGGGCGGCGTACGCTCCCGAGACCGCGGCCGCCTTCCCGCTGCGCCACCTCGCCGTGCGGGAGCATCTCGTCGCCGAGGAGACGGCGCGGCCGGACGCCACCGCTCCCCTGGACCGCCTCGGCGACGTGCCGGACGGCTACCGGCTGCTTCCCGTGCACCCCTGGCAGTACGACCTGCTGCGGGACCACCCGGGGCTGCGCGCCGCCATCGACCGCGCGGACGTCGTCGACCTGGGGACCGGCCACTCCCCTTTCGCGGCCACCGCTTCGGTGCGCACGCTGTACGACGGTGACACCTTCCTCAAGTTCAGCCTCAACGTCCGCATCACCAACTGCCTGCGCAAGAACGCCAGTTACGAACTGTCGGGCGCCGTCGCGCTCACCCGCGTACTGGAAGGCGCCCTGGACGACCTGGCCGTCCGCTTCCCCGGCAGCGCCGTGCTCCGCGAGCCCGCCTACCGCAGCCTCGCGCTGCCGGGCCCGGACGGGCACCCCGACCTCGCCCTCCTGGAAGGCTTCGGGGTGATCGTCCGCGAGGGGCTCGCCGGACGGCTGCTTCCGGGGACGACTCCGCTGCTCGCCGGGGCGGTGGCGGACGAGTATCCGACGGGGCCGGGACACATCTCCCGCCTCCTGGACGGCGCGGGTCCCGAGCGTGCCCTGCGGTGGTGGCAGTCCTACCTGCGGCTCCTGCTGCCGCCCGTGCTCGCCGCGTACTTCGACCACGGCCTGGTGCTCGAACCGCATCTGCAGAACGTCCTCGTCTGCGTCGACGACGAAGGCATGCCCGCCCAGGTGCTCTTCCGTGATCTGGAGGGCACCAAGCTGGTGCCCGAGCTGCACGCGGACACCCTGGCGGCGCTGCCGCCCGAGGTCGCGGGCCCGATGACGTACGACGCGCAGCGCGGCTGGGACCGCGTCGTCTACTGCCTCCTGGTCAACCATGTCGCCGAGCTGCTCGCCGCGCTCGCCGACCTGCACCCGCACACCGAGCCCGCCCTCTGGTCCCAAGTACGCGCCACCCTGCGGGAGTTCGCCGCCGCCCACGGCTGCCCGCCGCGCCTGAGCGCACTGCTCGCCGGAGTGCCGCTGCCCGCCAAGGCCAATCTGCTCACCCGCTGGGAGCGCAAGGCCGACCGGGACGCGGGCTATGTCCGCCTCACCTCTCCCTTTCCGCTCACCGAGCATGTGCGGGACCTGGGTACCCGCCCCGACGTCACCTGGAGCGCCGCCGGATGACCACTCCCCCTTCGGTCGTACGTGACCATGCCCTCTCCCTCGCCGCCGGGGAACTGCCCGCCTATCTCTACGACTTGGCGGCGCTGAGCGCCCATGCCGCAGCCGTACGCGCGGCGCTGCCCCCGCAGGTGGAGCTCTACTACGCCGCCAAGGCCAATCCCGAGCCGGAGATCCTGGCCGCGCTCCCGCCGTACGTCGACGGGTACGAGGTCTCGTCGGGCGGCGAACTCGCCCATGTCGCCAAGGCGGTGGCCGGACGCCCGCTGGCCTTCGGCGGCCCCGGCAAGACCCCGGACGAGATCGCCGCGGCCCTTGACCTCGGTGTGCGGCGCTTCCATGTGGAGAGCGCGTACGAACTGCGGATGCTCGCCGCGCTGACCGCCCGCGTGGCCCCTGAGGCCCGCGTCGACGTCCTGCTCCGGTTCAACCTTCCGCTGGACTCCGAGGCACTCGCGGGCAGTTCACTGGCGATGGGCGGACGCCCCACGCCCTTCGGTCTGGACCCGACGGAGGCGGACGAGGCGGTGGCCGCCTTCACCACAGGCGACGCCTCCCACCTCCAACTGGTCGGCGTGCACGCCCACTTGGCCAGCGGGCTCGACGCGCCGCAGCAGCTCGCGGTGGCCGGGTCGGTCGTCGCCTGGTCGCAGGCGCTCGCGCGACGGCACGGCATCCGGTTCACCGAGGTCAACGTCGGCGGCGGAATGGGCGTGGACTACGCCGATCCCGAGGCGCGCTTCGACTGGGCGGGCTACGGCCAAGGCCTAGCCGAACTCTGCGCGGCGCACCCCGAGTTGACGCTGCGCATCGAGCCGGGGCGCGCGCTGACCGCGTACTGCGGCTGGTACGCCACCGAGGTCCTCGACGTGAAGCGGAGCCACGGCGAGGAATTCGCGGTGGTGCGCGGCGGCACCCATCATCTGCGCACCCCCGCGGCCAAGGGCCACGATCAGCCCTGCGCGGTGCTGCCGGTGGGCGCGCCGTGGCCGCACCCCTGGCCCCGGTCCGAGGCGCGGCAGGACCGGGTGACGTTCGCGGGCCAGCTGTGCACGCCCAAGGACGTCCTCGCACGGCGGGTTCCGGCGCCCGGTCTGCGGGCGGGCGACCGGGTGGTGTTCGCCCTCGCGGGTGCGTACGCGTGGAACATCTCGCACCACGACTTCCTCATGCACCCGCGGCCGGGCTTCCACTTCCTCTGAACACCGGTCCCGCGACGGCGACTTCAGAAACCCCGGCCCCACCGGACGGTGTTGAGGAGCGGCGCTCCGGTGGTAAGGCGTCGCCAGTTGTCCGCGAACACGTCGAGTACCTGCTGGGTCTCGACGCGCGAGCCGCCCGCGGTGTGCTGGGTGAGGATCACGTTCGGACAGCTCCACAGGGGGTGCCCGGCGGGGAGCGGCTCTTCGCGGGTGACGTCGAGGACCGCGCCGCCGAGGCGCCCGGCGGCGAGGGCGGCGACCAGCGCTTCCTCGTCGGCGAGGGTGCCTCGGCCGGCGTTCACGAAGACCGCGCCGGGGCGCAGCAGGCCGATGCGCCGCTCGTCGAAGAGGCCGGCGGTCTGCTCCGTACCCGGAAGGAGCCCGACGACGATGTCGAACTCGGGGAGCCGGGCGTCGAGTTCCCCGCGGGTGCGCAGGTCGCCGTCACTGCGGGCGAAGTGCGACACCGTGCAGCCGAACGGGGCGAGGAGTTCCGCGAGGCGCCGGGCGATCGAACCCCGGCCCAGGATGAGGACGTCGGCGCCGCCGAGCAGGCGAAGGCCTGGCCGTACGTCGTGGCGTGCCCAGGACTCGTCGGCCCGCAGTCCGGCCAGGACGTCGATGCCGCGGTAGAGCGCGAGGATGCCGGCGAGGCAGGTCTCGGCGACGGGGTCGGCGAAGAGGCCGCCCAAGTTGGTGACGGTCAGGCGCCGTTCGAGCGCCGGCCAGTCGAGGCCGAGGTAGTCGTCGATGCCGACCGACGCGAGCTGCAGCCAGCGCAGCCGGGGCGCCTCGGCCACCCACTCCGGGCGGGGGTTGCCGAGGGCGATGTGGGAGGTGGCGAGGGCCCGCGCGTCATCGGGAGAGCCGGAGTCCGCATCGGCGAACCACACCGGTCCCTGAACGACGGCACGGAGCCGTTCCTGTTCGGCGCCGTCGAGCGGCAACGCGACGTAGAGGGCGGCGTCCTGCGGCAGTTCGGAGAGCGGGTCGGGCTGCTCCGATTCCTGCGTCGCGAGGTGCTGCGAAACGTCTGGTGCACGAACCATTCCTGAGAGACCCCCGTGGTAAGGAAAGCGCTGGTGAAGACGCGTTCACCGAACCTAGGGCGTCCCATCCAGGGTGGTCAACCGGGATCCGGAGCTTGCCCTCTCCCTGACTTACCTCAAGGTAACTACCCACCTTTTTGTGCGTACTTGTGGGGCGAACCGGCCCGACCGAAGGTGAAGGAACACATCTGACCACCCACACATCTTCAGGAGTATCTGTGAGCAACCCGGCAGTCACCGTCATCGGGCTCGGCGAGATGGGGCGGGCCCTGGCCGACGCCCTGGTCACGGCGGGACACCGCACGACGGTGTGGAACCGCAGCGCCGCGAAGGCCGACGACCTGGTGGCACGCGGCGCCGTGCGCGCCCGGACGGTCGAGGAAGCGGTTCTCGCCAGTCCGCTGATCCTTGTCTGCCTGCTGGACCACGACGTGTCCGACGCGGTGCTGCGGCCGGTCGCCGATGCCCTGCACGGCCGGACGCTCGTCAATCTCACCAACGGCACACCCGCCCAGGCCCGGACGGCGGAGGCCTGGGCGACCGACCACGGCGTGGCGTACCTGGACGGCGGGATCATGGCGATCCCGTCGACAGTGGCGACCCCGCAGGCGTTCGTCCTCTACAGCGGTCAGCAGGAGCACTTCGACGCGCACCGGGAGACCTTCGAGGCGTTGGGTGCGGCCAAGTACCTGGGCGCCGACGCGGGCATCGCCGCGCTGTACGACCTGGCGCTGCTCAGTGCGATGGACTTGATGTTCGACGGCTTCTTCCACTCCGTGGCCATGGCCACCTCGCACGAGGAGGGCAGCGCGGCCGGCTTCACCGAACTCCTGGTGCCGTGGCTGACGAACATGGCGCAGCTGATGCCCGCGTTCGCCGCCGATGTGGACTCGGACGGGGAGCCGGTCGTCGTCCAGGGCCTCGACGTGGTGCTGGCCGGCGCGCGCAACATGGCGCAGGCGTCACGGGACGCGGGCGTGCGCGCCGACTACTTCGACCGCTCAGCGGCGGCGTTGGAGAAGCAGCTCGCCGAAGGGCTGAGCACCTACACCGCACCCGAGGCGGTGCGGCGCCTGCGCACCGCCGGCTGAGCGGGGAACGCCCGGCGCCGCGCTCGCCGCCGCGGGGGCCCTAGCCCGTGAGGTTGAGCGTGAAGGTCTCGTTGTCGCCGACGTCGAGCTCCCGGAATCCTCGCGGATGCCCGCCCGAGACGCCGGGCGACCAGCACCGGTTGAACGCCTGGTCCGGGACCTGCGTGACGTGCTGCCCGGCCCAGACCGGGCCGTTGTTCACGGCTTCGGCGACGTAGAACCACATGCGGCCGTACTTGTTCACGTCGTTGGCGTACACGAGCGCGGAGCGCCCGGGGTCGATGCCCCACCACCCCATGATGTGCGGACCCGTGTTGAACCGGCAGGTGTCGTCGGGGAATCCGATGGCGATGTACACACGCGTCCGGTAGCGGTTGCTGATCGTCAGGCCCACGGTCTCATCCCTCCGGTTCCACGTCCGAAGCGGCGGGCGCGACGCCCGGCGCGTGCCATGCCTCGCCGTGCGGCAGCGCCGGATCCGGGGCCTGGAACCCCTCGGCCCGGTGGCTCACCGGTTCGTCGCCGATGGCTCCCCGCGGATCGGCGCCGAACTCGGCGGGATCCCGCTGCGAGCCCGTTCCGGATGCGTTCTCCGTCCCCATCGAGCACCCCCTCGAAGGCAGTTCCTCGTCCGACCAGCTCTACTGCCGCACCGCCGGGGGGTCAATGCCGTCGTGCGACCGGGCCGGGGACGCCCACGCCTCAGGCGTGCGCCGCGCGGGGGCGCTCGATGGCGATCAGGGCGGCGTCGTCGCCAAGGCGTCCGCCGACGTGGTGCAGCAGATCACGCCGGAGGCGGCGGAGAAACGCCTCGGGGTCGGTCTCGGTCAAGCCCGCGATGCGCTCGGTGAGCGGATAGAAGGTGCCGCCGGCGTCGCGGGCCTCGCTGACGCCGTCCGTGTACAGCAGCAGGAGGTCGCCCTCCTCGAACTTGAACGTGTCGACGTGATGGCCGCCGTGCACCAGCTCGCCCAGGCCCAGCGGAGGCGCCGGCTGATCGGCGTCCAGCGTCATGGCCCGGCCGTCGCGCAGCACGACCGGCGGTGGATGCCCGCAGTCGATCATGTCGATCCTGCCGTCGTGGTCGGGGATCTCCAGGACGGTGGCGGTGATGAAGGTTTCCTCGGACTCGTCCGTCTCACCGGGTTCGGCCAGGTCCGTTGCCACGTCCCAGCGCACGCTCGCGTCAAGGAAGGCCACCAGTTCCGTGAGGCTCGCCTGGCGGTGCGCGGCGGCCCGGAACGCGCCGAGCAGCAGAGCGGCGTCATCGACGGCGGTCATGCCCTTGCCCCGCACGTCGCCGACGATCAGCCGGGTGCCGGAGCCGGTACGGACGGCCGCGTACAGATCACCGCCGATCTGCGCCTCGGCCTCGGCGGCGAGGTAGAGGGAGGCGACGCGCAGCGGTCCGATCTCCTTGGGCAGCGGCCGCAGGACGACCCGCTGGGCCATCTCGGCCACGTACCGCACCTGTGTCATCTCGCGGGCGCGGCGCTCCCGCACCACGCAGAAGACCACGAGGCTCGATCCGACGAGGATGAGGGCCATGATCTGTGCCTGGTGGTTCGCCGAGAACAGCTCGTCACGATCGCGGATGACGGCGATGACCGCCTGGGCCACCACCGCGAGTGTGGCGACCAGACCCGTCATCCACGGGCCGCCGAACGAGGCGGTGATCGCCGGGGCCGCGACCAGCAGAGGACCCAGGTGAATGTCGGGCGGCGCCAGGACGTCGACCACGGCGACCGCCACGATCAGCGCGATCGGGATGGCCACCATCGCACGACCCGCTCGCGCCGACCCGCGGAGTCCTTGGAGGCGCTGCGACACACCTCATCTCTACACCTCTCCCGCCCCGCACGCACCACCTTCTCAGGCTCCCGTGGTCGAACCAGGCCTGATGATCATGAGGACGGTCACCGTAGCCCAGAGCAGGTTGAAGAGGCCGGTGTACATGGCGAGCTGGGTGCTTGTCCGCTCGCCGAGGACCACCGTTCCGGTCCTGTCGGCCACTTCGCCGCCCTCGCCGACCACCCCGTCGGTCAGCTCACCGCTCACCGCGTCAAGCGCCGCGTCCTGGCGCGGCAGCACCAGCACGATGAGCACCACCGCGGCGATGCCCGTCAGGACGATCGAGGCGATCAGCCAGCCGCTGCCGAGCACGTTCAGGCTGCTCGCGGTCGCGAACCCGGTGACGGGGACGGCGGCGCCGATGAGCGCGTACACGCCGCAGATGCGGTTGAGCGTACGGAGCGTGGCGATCGCCGCCGGGTCCTGCGGGTCGGCCTGGGCCCGCCGCAGGGCCGCGGGGAACATGCTGGCGGCGACGGTGACCGGGCCGATGGCGATGATCGCGGCCAGCACATGGAGGGTCAGGAAGAGCTTGGTCACAGCGAGGGCCTCGGGATTCGGAACGCGGCGAAGGGCGACGGACGCGGGTCTCGTACGGGCCCCCGGTCGGGGCCCGGCCGCGAGACTAGCCCGCGGTCCGCGCGCGTCGACAGTGGCATTACTGACAGGCTTCGCATGAATCCCGCCATAAGGTGCCTGGCCAGCTCATGACGGAGGGAGCACCGGCCATCGATGCTCATGCGCTTGGCGGGATCCCGGTCATGTCGTACGTTGCCGCCATGCACACCGTGGCCGTCCTGGCGCTGGACAGCGTGATCCCCTTCGATCTGTCCACGCCGATCGAGGTGTTCGGGCGGACCCGGCTGCCGGGCGGCCGGGCCGGGTACCGGGTGCGGATCTGCGCCGCCGCGCCGCGCGTCGACGCCGGGCTGTTCACCCTGCGGGCGCCCTGGGGGCTGGACGGGCTCGCCGACGCGGACACGATCATCGTGCCCGGTGTCGCCGACGTCTCCCGGCCGGTCCCGGACGCGGTGCTCGACGCGCTGCGGGCGGCGTCCTGCGACGGGACGCGGATCGCCTCCATCTGCGTCGGCACCTTCACGCTCGCCGCGGCCGGGCTGCTGACCGGTCTGCGCGCCACCACGCACTGGGCGGCCGCGGGGCAACTGGCCGACGCGTACCCGGACATCGACGTCGACCCGGATGTCCTCTACGTCGACAACGGGCAGATCCTCACCTCGGCCGGTGCCGCCGCCGGTCTCGATCTGTGCCTGCATCTGATCCGGCGCGACTACGGCTCCGCCGTCGCCGCCGACGCGGCCCGGCTCTCCGTGATGCCCCTGGAACGTGAGGGCGGCCAGGCCCAGTTCATCGTCGCCGAACAGCCGCCCACACCGCGCGGATCGACGCTGGAACCGCTGCTGCGCTGGCTGGAGGAGAACGCCGGGCGCGAGCTCACCCTGGAGGACATCGCCACGCGGGCGGGCATGAGCGCGCGCACCCTGCTGCGCCGCTTCCGCGAGCAGACCGGCAGTACGCCCCTGCAGTGGCTGCACCGCGCACGGGTGCGCCAGGCCCAGCATCTCCTCGAGACCACCGGGCACTCGGTGGAACGCATCGCCGTCCAGGTCGGCTTCGGCTCCCCCACCGCCTTCCGCGACCGCTTCAAACGGGTCGCCGGCGTCAGCCCGCAGGCCTACCGCAAGGCGTTTCGATGACTCACCGGCGGTAGATCACGGAGCCCAGCGGCCGTCGGGGGTGTGGCGCTCACCCCTTGCGGGCCACGACCAGGCGCCAGTTGGGGCTGCCGTCGGCCCGGCGGCCGAACTCCTCCAGCGGGTACAGCCGCACCGTGAACCCCGCCCGGACCAGGTCCTCGCGCACCTCTCCCAGCGGAAAGGTCCGGTAGTACATGACGAACGGCGGCCGCCACAGCGCGTTGCGCACCCGCATCACCCCGTCGAAACCGAGCATCGCCCAGTAGAGCGGCGCGGTGCGGGGCGGTGGCGCGCCGATCGGGAAGGCGAACATGCCGCCGGGCCGCAGCGCCCCGAAGACCTCGCTGAAAAGGCGTGGCCGCTCGGCGGGCAGGAAGTGCCCGAACGCGCCGAAGCTGACCGCCAGGTCGAAGGCGTCGGCGAAGGGCAGCGCACGGGCGTCAGCCCGCACCCACTCCACCTGTGGCCCGCCGCCCCGCGCGGGCGGCGCGGCGGCTCTGGCCGCCGCCAGCATCCCGGCGCTGAAGTCGACACCGGTGACCCGCTCCCGGCACAGCGGCCGCAGCGTCTCGACGCCCGCGCCGGTCCCGCAGCAGACGTCGAGGCCGGCGTCGAACGGGCCGAGGTCACGCAGCGTGTCCGCGACCGCGTGCAGGATCCGGTCGGGCGTACGGAAAGGGGTGTGGTCGAACTTCGGAGCCAGCAGGTCGTAGCCGCGCTCGATGGAGGAGAGGGCTTGCGCAGCCAGTTCGCGGAGTGTGGGTCCCTGGGAGGTGAACACCGGCCCCACCCTAGCCAGCGGGCGCAGGGACGGGCTCGACCATGGACAAACCTGGGCATATCTTGGTAATGACGGCGACTCGGAAGACAGAGGGGGTCGTCATGCTCGAAGAGCTGCTCGCAGCGGGAGCCGCGGCCGCGTGCGCAGGATTGGTTTACGTGGCAGCGGCGGCCAGAGTGGTCAAGCAGTACGAGCGGGGTGTGGTGCTCCGGCTCGGGCAGTTGCAGGGCGTGGTGCGGCCCCCCGGATTCACGATGATCGTGCCGGTGGTGGACCGGATGCACAAGGTGAACATGCAGATCGTGACGATGCCGGTCCCTGCGCAGGACGGCATCACGCGGGACAACGTGACCGTGCGGGTGGACGCCGTCATCTACTTCAAGGTCGTCGACGCGGCCGAGGCCGTCGTCCAGGTCGAGGACTACCGCTTCGCCGTCTCGCAGATGGCCCAGACGTCCCTGCGCTCGATCATCGGCAAGAGCGACCTGGACGATCTGCTCTCCAACCGCGAAAAGCTCAACCAGGGCCTGGCGCTGATGATCGACTCCCCCGCCATCGGGTGGGGCGTGCAGATCGACCGGGTCGAGATCAAGGACGTATCCCTGCCCGAGACGATGAAGCGTTCGATGGCCCGGCAGGCCGAGGCGGACCGTGAGCGCCGCGCCCGCGTCATCAACGCCGACGCCGAACTGCAGGCGTCCAAGAAGCTCGCCGAGGCCGCGCACCAGATGGCGGAGGAGCCCGCGGCCCTCCAGCTCCGCCTGCTGCAGACCGTCGTCGCGGTCGCCGCCGAGAAGAACTCCACCCTCGTCCTGCCCTTCCCCGTCGAACTCCTGCGCTTCCTCGAACGGGCCCAGCAGGCCCAGCAACCGGCCCAGCAGACCCAGGCCCTGCCGTCCGCACCACCCGCCCCGGAGGCGAAGCCGATGCCCAAACGGCCCACCGCCGCATAGGCAAGGTCCCGGCCGTTCGGGCCTGAACCAGCTTGGGAGGCTTCCTTGGACCCACCGAGTGATCCGCCCTTGACCAGTGCACCCGGGGGACACGCCGCTTCGGCGGCGGGGAGGCACGGCCGCCGCTGTGGCCGGTAACCGCCAGGAGGTCTATCGGGTCGCGCCAGGGGTCGGGTAGACGTATCGCGGCCGTTGATCCTCCGCTCAGCACCAGGAAGGATGCCTCATGACCCGTGCCCGGACCACCACCGCGGCAGGCAAGACCCGGTTCGACGACATCTACAACGAGCCTGACCCCCGCGCCTACTTCCGTACGCTTTCCCCGCTTGAGTACGAGATACCGCACCAGGCCCAGGACGTCTTCCGGCGCACGCTCGCCCAGCGGTCCGCGGTACGCGGCACGCACCTCCCCGTCACGGTCCTCGACCTCTGCTGCTCGTACGGGATCAACGCGGCACTCCTCAACCACGACCTCTCGCTCGCCGAGCTGTACGCGCACTACACCGGGCCCACGACCAACGGCCTCACGCGGGGTGAACTCATCGAGTGCGACAAGGAGTTCTACGCCTCGCGCCGGCGGGCGGACGCGGTCCCCGTGATCGGCCTCGACACGGCCGACAACGCCACGCGCTACGCCCTTGAGGTGGGGCTCCTCGACGAGGCGTATGCCGAGAACCTCGAACGTCACCCGCCCAGCGCGGAGCTGCGCCGCGCCGTCTCCCGTGTCGGTCTGATCACCGTCACCGGAGGCATCGGCTACATCACGCACCGCACCTTCCGCGCGCTCCTCGACGCGACGGCCCTGCCGGTCTGGGTGAGCGCGTTCGTCCTGCGCACGGTGCCCTTCCAGGAGATCCTGGCCAGTCTCGACGCCCATGGCCTCGCCACCGAGACCGATCCCGAACGGACCTATCCGCAGCGGCTGTTCAGCGATCTGGAGGAACAGCGCAGCGCCGTCGACCTGGTCCTCAAGGCCGGCGACGACCCGACAGGACTTGAGGCCGAGGGGCGCTACTACACCCGGCTCTACCAGTCACGGCCCCGGCCCGCATAACCCCCGGACGCGGCAGGTGCGGGACGCGGTCCGTCCGCGCCCCGCACCCGCTCGGCCGACGACCCGCGCCGTCAGCTGCTGAAGAACTCGCTGACCTGCTGCGCGAACTGACGTGGCTGAGCCTCGTGGACCGAGTGTCCGACCGGGATCGTGATCAGCTGGGAGTCCGGGATCGCCGCTGCCATGTCGGGGATCCGCGCCTGCGACATGCTGCTGTCCGGCCCGCCCGCCACGATGAGCGTCGGCGCGACGATCTCACCGAGCCGCTCGGCCCACTCCGGGTCGGGGCGGTCCACCTGGCCGCGGATGGCGGGGACCACGGGCCAGTCGTAGTCGATGGGGCCGTCGGGGCGCTCGGCCTCGACCGGTTCACGCGGGTAGGGCGGCGGCGCCTCCTCCAGGACGAGGCGCTCGACGCGGTCGGGGTGCTCCTCGGCCAGGAGGTAGGCGACCACGCCGCCCATGGAGTGGCCGACGACGCCGACGCGGTCGAGGTCGAGCTCGTCGAGGAAACCGAGCACGTCTTCACACATCAGCTCGAACGAGTACTCGTCGGGCCAGTCGCTCTCGCCGTGCCCGCGCAGGTCAAGGGCGTACACACGCCATTCCTCGCCGAGCATCTGCCCGACCTCGTCCCAGCTCGCCGATGAGCCGCCGAGCGCGTGCAGCAGCACGACGGGTGCGCCGTACGGGTCGCCCCAGCTCCGATAGGCCAGGCGTACGTCGCCGACATCCACCACCGCGTGATCTTCCATGGACCCGACGCTACAGCGCGAAGACGTCTAGACCTATTGAGCGGTGGCGCACACCCATGCTAGAAAGCGCTTGCTCCTCGCGCGGCCCCGCCCTTCCCGGCTCCCTCCCCCCGCCCACCACCATCGGAGAACCCATGCACTCTCCCTGGTCCCGCCGCTCCTTCCTGCTCACCACCAGCGCCTCCGCGCTCTCCCTGACCGCCACGGGACTGCTGCCCTCCGCAGAGGCGGCGGCCGCCGACGCGTACGAGGCGCTGCGCGCCAAGTGGCGCACCCTCGTCCTGGGCGACGGCTTCTCCCCCACGGCCGAGCCCTTCAAGAGCCGTCTTGCCGAACTCGGCGCCACGGCACGGCAGTTGCGCGACACCATGGCCCCCGCGACGGGATCCCTGTGGCCCGACGCCTCGTACGCCGACCCCGAGCCGGACACCGACCAGGAGTCCTACGGCTACTCGGCGAACGTGGTGACCGGTTACAGCAGGCTCAACACCATGGCGCAGGCCTACCGCCAGGAGGGCACGGGCCTGACCGGCGACGCGGCCCTCAAGGCCGACATCCTCACCGGCCTCGACCACCTCTACGCGCAGGTCTACAACGAGAACCAGGCGCGGTTCGGCAACTGGTACAGCTGGCAGATAGGCGCCCCGCAGCACCTCCTCGACGTCTGCGTCCTGATGTACGACCACCTGTCGGCGGCCCAAGTGGCCGACTACTGCAAGGCCGTCGACCACTTCGTGCCCGACTCCGCGGTGGGCAGCTACACCGGCACGAGCACCGGCGCCAATCGCGTGGATCTGTGCCGGGTGCTCGCCCTGCGCGGGGTCGTCGGCGGCAGCTCCGCGAAGATCGCCCTGGCCCGTGACGCGCTGTCCCCCGTCTTCCCGTACGTGACGACCGGCGACGGGCTCTACACCGACGGCTCATTCATCCAGCACACCACCGTGCCCTACACCGGTTCGTACGGATCAGTGATGCTGGGCGGTCTGGGCATGCTCTTCTCGCTGCTGCGCGGCTCCAGTTGGGAGGTCACCGACGCCAAGCGGCAGATCGTCTTCGACGCCGTCGAGAAGGCCTGGGCGCCCTTCCTCTACAACGGTCTCGTCATGGACGGCGTCGCGGGCCGCGCCATCAGCCGCGGTCTCGCCGCATCCGACGCCAAGAAGATCCAGGCCGACGACCATCTGCGCGGCCACCCGATCCTGTCCGCGATCGTGCTGCTCGGTCAGGGCGCGAGCGCCGCGGAGAATGCCCGCTGGCGCGGCCTGGTCAAGGGCTGGATGCGCCGCGACTACTACAGCCCGCCGCTGAGCGACCCCTCACTCGGCCTGACAAGTCTCGCCCGCCTGAAGGGAGTCGAGGACGACGCCTCCGTGACCCCGGCCGCCGAGCCCACCGGGCACCGCCTCTTCACCAACATGGCCCGCGCCACGCACCGGCGCCCCGGCTGGGCGGCGTCGATCAGCATGGCGGACCCCCGCATCACGTACTACGAGACGGGCAATGGCGAGAATCTGCGCGGCTGGCACACCGGCTCCGGAATGCTCTACTGGTGGGGCGACAGCTACGCCAACGGGCAGTACAGCGACGCCTTCTGGCCCACCGTCGACCCCTACCGGCTGCCCGGCATCACGGCCTCCCGCAAGCCGCTCGCGGACGCGGCGGGCGGCGACTGGGGCGCGTCGCTGCCGGACGTGAAGTGGGTGGGCGGCGCGAGCGACGGTCAACGGGCCGCCATCGGCCAGTACTTGAAGGGTCTGCAGAGCACGCTGCGGGCGAAGAAGTCCTGGTTCTGCCTGGACGACACGATCGTCTGCCTGGGTGCCGGGATCGTCTGCACGGACGGCGCGGCGGTCGAGTCGACCATCGAGAACCGCAACCTCGGCCCGACGGGCACGGCCCCCTTCCAGGTCGACGGCGTCAGCAAGCCGACAAGCACGCCCTGGTCGGCGACTCTCTCCGGCGCCAAGTGGGCCCACATCGGGGGCCACGGCGGCTATGTCTTCCCCGGCGGCGCGACGGTGAAGGCGCTGCGCGACGAGCGCTCCGGCAAGTGGAGCGACATCAACAAGGGCGGCGCCACGACCGCGATCGCCCGTAAGTACCTCACGCTGTACGTCGATCACGGCACCGCCCCGACGAACGGCACGTACGCCTATCAGCTGATGCCGGGCGCTTCCGCGGCCCAGACGGCGGCCCGGTCCGCGGACACCGGATGGCTGCGGATCCTCGCCAACTCCGATGAGCAGCAAGGCGTATCCGTGCCCGCGCAGGGCTTCACCGGCGTGAACTTCTGGTTCGGCGGCACGGTGGGCCCGCTCACCGCGAGCGCGCCCTGCTCCGTCCAGATCAGCGAGAAGAGCGACGGCACCGCGGTCGTCTGCGTCAGCGATCCGATGCGCGCGCAGACGTCCCTGACGCTCACCTGGAACCGTGCCGTGTCCGCGGTGACGTCCAAGCCCGCCACCGTCACGTCCGCGACGACGGGCGCCTCGCTGAAGCTGACGTTCGGCGATCTCAGCGGCACCAAGGGCGCCACTCAGCGGGTGACCGTCACCCTGGGGTGAGGGCGCGTGCGGCGGGCGCGGGCCAGGGCAAGACCGCCGATGACGAGGGCGATCAGGCCCACCACCAGGGCGACGATGGCCCCGCCGAGGCCGTTGCCGGTGCCCAGGCCGCCGTCGGCGGTGGCCGTGACAAGAGTGCCCAGGGCCACGGCGATCAGCCCCGCCGCCAGAGCCGCGTCGGCTCCGAGCCGCCCGGTGCCGGTGCCGAGGCGGCCGGCGGGGCGGGCCAGCGCGAGACCGCCGATGACGACGCCGATCAGCCCCGACACGGCGGCCGTGGTGGCTCCGAGGCGTCCGGCGCTCATGGCGAACACATCGGCGGCGGTGGTCAGGGCTCCTGACGAGTTCATGTCCTTCTCCTGATCTTCTCTGTACGGCTTGCTCACGAGGTGGGGCTGTCCTCCGATCCTGTCGCCGGGCGCGCCGCCGGTCGTCCCGCAGGCGCAGACACTTCGTGCTGCTGCGGCTGCGGCAGGGGGCGCGGAACTACTGCGTACGCGGTAGGCGGCCGCCCCTTCGTGAGCGGGACTCCCCCGCGACGGCGTCCGGCTAGGGTGCGCGCATGAGCACAGGACGGTTCGGCGTTCCGGCTGGTGTCAGGGACGGGGTGGTCGCGGTGTGCGTGGCGGCGGTGCTGCTGATCGCCGGGCGGTCCGGGCAGCTCTCCGCCGCGGATCTCGACGTGCTCGTCGGCTATGGATTGCTTGCGGCGAGCGGCCTGGCGCTCGCCGCGGGCCGCCGGGCTCCGCTTCCCGTCCTGGCCGTCACCGGGCTGTGCGCGGCGGGGTATCAGGCGGCCGGTTTCGATGTACCGGCCGTCGCCTTCTTGTTCGCGGTGTACGCCGCCGTGCGGGCGGGGCACCGCGTCTTCACGGTGGCGGCGAGCGTGCTGATGCTGGCCGCTCTTCCGCTCGCCGCCCTGGTGTCCCTGCACGACACGGGCGAGGCGTTCGCACGGGCCCGCGGCGCCCTGGAGATCGCCTGGCTGATCGCGGCCGGCGCCGCGGGGGAAGCGCTGCGGCAGGCCGAGCGACGGGCCGACGAGGCAGAGCGCACCCGCGAGGAGACCGCGCGGCACCGTGCCGACGAGGAACGGCTGCACATCGCGCGGGAGTTGCACGACTCGCTCACCCATCAGATCTCGGTCATCAAGGTGCAGTCGGAGGCCGCCGTCCATGTGGCCCGCAAGCGCGGCGAAGAGGTACCGGAGGCGCTCCTGGCGATCCGGGACGCAGGCCGCGAGGCGACCCGGGAGCTGCGCGCGACCCTGGAGGCGCTGCGTGACGACGGCAAGGCTCCGCCGCACGGGCTCGCGCACGTACCGGAGCTGGTGGAACGGGCCCGTGGCAACGGCCTTGACGCGACGCTGACGATCGAAGGGCGACGGCACGACGTGCCGGCCACGGTGGACCGCACCGCCTACCGCATCGTCCAGGAATCGCTCACCAACATCGCCCGGCACGCGTCGGCGAGCACGGCGTCGGTCCGGATCGACTACCGCCCGGACGCCCTGGCCATACGGGTCGACGACGACGGGAAGGCATCGCCGGACTCCGCGCCGGTGCCCGGCGTCGGGCTGCTCGGGATGCGCGAACGCGTGACCGCACTGGGCGGCCGCCTGCACGCGGAACCCCGCGGCGACGGCGGCTTCACCGTCCGTGCGGAGCTGCCCGTGGAGCGTACGCCGTGATCCGTGTGCTGCTGGTCGACGACCAGCCGCTCCTGCGCAGCGGCTTCCGCGCGCTCCTCGACATCGAGGACGACATCGAGGTGGTGGCCGAGGCCGCCGACGGGCGGGAGGGCGTGGCGCTGGCCCGACGGCACCTGCCCGACATCGCGCTCATCGACATCCAGATGCCCGTCGTCGACGGCATCGAGGCGACCCGGCTCATCGCCGCCGACCCGGCGCTCGCCGGGGTGCATGTCGTGATCCTGACCAACTACGGCTTCGACGAGTACGTCTTCGACGCGCTGCGCGCCGGAGCCGCGGGATTCCTCGTCAAGGACATCGTGCCCGAGGACCTGCTGCACGCCGTGCGCGTGGCCGCGCGCGGCGACGCGCTGCTCGCACCGTCGATCACCCGCAAGCTGATCGACCGGTACGTCACGCAGCCGCCCCACGCCATCGGTGGCGACGCGGAGTTGACGGGACTGACCCATCGTGAGCGCGAGGCCGTCGCCCTGGTCGCGCAGGGCCTGTCCAACGACGAGATCGCCGACCGCATGGTGATCAGCCCGTTGACCGCGAAGACCCATGTCAACCGGGCCATGACCAAACTCCACGCCCGTGACCGCGCCCAACTCGTCGTCCTGGCCTATGAGTCCGGCCTGGTGGCCCCGCGCGACCGGGGGCAGCGATGACTTCTCAGCATCGGCCGGCCGAGCGCTGACGCGCGGCGCGGCCGCTTCTCCCTCCCGGAAGGAATCTCATGGCAGCCACCGCCCGCTTCCCCCTGGAACCGGTGCCCCTGCACGTACCCGAAGCCGTCCTCGACGACCTCAGGACGCGGCTGCGCCTGACCCGGTGGTTCGATGACACCGGCAACGACGACGGCTACTACGGCGTCAGCCGCGGCTACCTCCAGGAGCTGACCGACTACTGGCTCCATCGGTACGACTGGCGCAAGGCCGAGGCCGCGATCAACGCCTATGAGCACTACCGGGTGAGCGTCGACGGCGTACCGGTGCACTTCATGCGCAGGGCGGGCGTCGGTCCCGACCCCACGCCGCTCATCCTCACGCACGGCTGGCCGTGGACCTTCTGGCACTGGTCGAAGGTCATCGACCCCCTCGCGGACCCCGCGGCCCACGGCGGCGACCCGGCCGACGCGTTCGACGTCATCGTCCCCTCGCTGCCCGGCTTCGGCTTCTCCACGCCGCTGCCGGATCACCCCGACATGAACTTCGTGAAGGTCGCCGACCTCTGGCACACCCTGATGACCGACACGCTCGGCCACGAGAAGTACGCCGCCGGGGGCTGTGACGTCGGCGCCCTCGTCACCGGCCAGCTCGGTCACAAGTACGCCGACGAACTGCACGGCATCCACATCGGCTCCGCCCTGAAACTCACCCTGTTCAACGGCGACCGGGGCTGGGACCTCAGCGGCGGCCACCCGATCCCCGAGGGCCTGACCGAGCCCGCACACCGCCAACTCATCTCCCTGGAGCGGCGGTTCGCCGCCCACCTGGCCGTACACGTCCTCGGCCCGAGCACGCTCGCCCACGGGCTGAGCGACTCACCGGTCGGCCTGCTCGCCTGGATCCTGGAACGCTGGACCAAGTGGAGCGACAGCAAGGGCGACGTCGAGAGCGTCTTCTCCAAGGACGACCTGCTCACGCACGCCATGATCTTCTGGGTGAACAACGCGATCGGCACATCGATTCGCTACTACGCCAACGCCAACCGCTACCCATGGACCCCGTCCCACGACCGCAGCCCGGTCGTCGAGGCCCCCACCGGCATCACGTTCGTCGGCCACGAGAACCCGCCCGGCGTCACCACACCCGAACAGCGCGTCCAGAACTGGCTCAGCGGCGACCGCGCCGCGTGGTACCACCACGTCAACATCACCGCGCACGAGAACGGCGGCCACTTCATCCCCTGGGAGATCCCCGACGCCTGGGTCGACGATCTGCGCCGCACGTTCCGTGACCGCCGCGCATATGTCCCACGCCTATAGCACCGATGCTTTCCGGTCGACCCCAGATTCCGATAGAAAATGGAATCACCTAAAACCGCAGGTCAGACGGTTGTTCCGGCTTGCATCACCGCCTCCGGTCCATATGCTGGACACCCCTCGCGCGACCGCCGCGCCCGCCCTGAGCTGCCCGAACGGTCGTACGGCGACCGCTCAGCGAACACATGCATCCGGAAATCGACCATGAGTTTGGCGCTCACTCTCCGCACCGGCAAGACTCCAGTCCGCAATCACGAACACACACCCGCATCAAAGGAGAGCTGACGTGCGTTTCTTCCTCAAGACGGTGGGCGCCACCACCCTCGTGGCCGCCTGCGTGATGTCCGGCACGACCGGCACGGCCCAGGCCAAGACGACCGCCCCCAGCGGCCTCTACGCGCCCTCGTCACTGGTACTCGCCGTCGGCCAGGGCGAGGACGCCGCCACCGCGACCATGCAGCGCGCGGTGACCCTGACCTGTACGCCCAAGGCCTCGGGGACCCACCCCTCGGCGGCCGCCGCGTGCGCCGAACTGAACTCCGTCGACGGGCAGTTCGCCGAGCTGCTCGGCACGGCGTCCGGCGTGGCCTGCACCAAGGAATGGAGGCCCGTCGTGGTCACCGTCGACGGTGTGTGGCAGGGCAGACGAGTCGCGTGGTCCGCCACCTTCAGCAACAACTGCGAGATGGGCGCGAGCCTTTCTGAAGGCGCCGCCCTCTCCTTCTGAGCCTGCTGAGCCCTCGGAGCCTGCTGAGCCTGCAGAGCCCTCCGAACTCAATGCGCTGGACGAGGCCTCTCCCCTGACGGTGGGATGAGGCCTCGTCGTCATTCACCCTGTCGATCCGGCGCCACCCCGTTCGTATGGAGGGTGAGAGACCGGCAACGGGCCGGCCCGCAGCGCGATCCACCGAGGAGAAGCAGCCATGAACCAGTACGTGCTCAGCGTCTACCAGCCCGACGGCGAGCCCCCGGCTCCGGAGATCCTCGAACCGATCATGCGCGACCTCGATGCGCTGACCGCCGAGCTCAAGGAGTCGGGCGCCTGGGTGTTCACGGGAGGGCTCTTCCCGGCGAGCACGGCGACCGTCCTGCGGCTCAAGGACGAGGACGTGCTCACCACCGACGGCCCCTATGCCGAGGGCAAGGAGCACGTCGGCGGGTTCACCGTCATCCGGGCGGCCGATCTCGACGAGGCGCTCGCCTGGGGCCGCAAGCTGGCCCGCGCCGCCACCCTGCCGGTCGAGGTCCGCCCGCTGCGGCCCGAATCCCGCTGATGGCATCCGACATCACCGAGGTCACCGCCGGGGTGGTCGAGCGCGTCTTCCGCGAGGAGTACGGGCGCGCGGTGGCCGTCCTGGTGCGCGTCTTCGGCTCCATCGACGTCGCCGAGGAGGCGGTCCAGGAGGCGTTCACCACGGCGGTGCAGCGGTGGCCGTCCGCCGGCGTGCCGCCGAGCCCGGCGGGCTGGATCATCACCACCGCCCGCAACCGCGCGATCGACCGTCTCCGCAGGGAGGCGTCCCGCGCCGACCGGCACGCCCAGGCCGCCCTGCTGCACGCCCAGGAAAGACCCCTCGGAGAGGAGGGACCCGTGCGCGACGACCGACTGCGCCTGATCTTCACCTGCTGCCATCCGGCGCTCGCCCCGGCGGCGCGGGTTGCGCTCACCCTGCGTCTGCTCGGCGGGCTCACCACCACGGAGATCTCCCGCGCGTTCCTGGTACCGGAACCGACCATGGCCCAGCGCATCGTGCGGGCCAAGGGGAAGATCCGCGACGCGCACATCCCGTACCGGATCCCCGGCGACGCCGACCTGCCCGACCGGCTGCGCGCGGTGCTCGCGGTCGTCTACCTGATCTTCAACGAGGGGCACACGGCCAGTTCGGGGGAGGCGCTCGTCCGCGAGGACCTCTGCGCGGAGGCCATCCGTCTGGGGCGCCTCCTCGCCGAGCTGATGCCGGACGAACCGGAGGCTCTTGGCCTGCTCGCCCTCATGCTGCTCTCCCAGTCGCGTCGGGCTGCCCGCACGGCACCGGACGGCGGACTCGTCCTCCTCGCCGACCAGGACCGCACCCGCTGGGACCGCGCCCTGATCGACGAGGGACAGGAGCTCGTACGCCGCTGCCTGCGGCGCAACCGTCCCGGCCCGTACCAGATCCAGGCCGCGATCAACGCCGTCCACAGCGACGCGCCGACCGCGGCCAGCACGGACTGGGGCCAGATCCGCCAGCTGTACGACCAGCTGATGGCGGTGGCCCCGAGCCCGGTCGTGGCGCTCAACCGCGCGGTCGCGGTGGCCGAAGTCGAGGGCCCGGAACGGGCGTTGACCCTGGTCGACGCTCTCGCCCTGGACGGCTACCACGTCTTCCACGCCGTCCGGGCGGACCTGCTGCGCCGCCTGGACCGCCCGGACGAAGCGGCCCTGGCCTACGAGGCCGCCATCGCCCGCACCGAGAACGCGGCCGAACAGGCCCACCTGCGCCGCGGCCGCCGGTCGCTGCGCCACCGGTCAGCCCCAGTCCGGCTCACCCGCCCCCGGTGACGGCAAGTTCTCGATCTTCGTCTGCGTCTCCCGCATCACCGAGATGATGCGGGCCTCGTGTTCCTCGGTGAGCCGGGCCACCGGGACCGAGCAGCTGATGGCGTCCACGGCGGGGGTGTCGTAGCGCAGGGCGAAGCCGAATCCCGCGATGCCGGGGACGGTTTCCTCGCGGTCGATGGAGTAGCCGCGGGAGCGCACCCCCGCCAGATCGGCGAGGAACGCGGTGCGGTCGGTGAGCGTGTTCTCCGTGACGGCGGCCAATGGCCCGGCGGGAAGCGGGAGTTGGGCGTCGGAGCGCTCGGCGAGCAGCGCCTTGCCGAGGGCGCCCGCGTGGGCCGGGACCCTGCGGCCGACCCTGCTGATGGTGCGCAGATACTCGTGTGACTCGCGGGTGGCGAGGTAGACGACGTAGGGGCCGTCGAGCCGCGCCAGATGGATCGTCTCGCCGAGCGCGTCCGATGCGGCGTCGAGATACGGGCGGACCACCCGCACCCGCCGGTCGCCGTCCAGGTAACTCGTACCGGTGAGCAGTGCGCGGACCCCGATGCCGTACAGCGAACCGGTGGTGTCGGAGCGCACCCAGCCGCAGTCGACGAGCGTCTGCAGCAGTTGGTACATGCTGCTGCGCGGTACGCCGAGTTCCGCGGCGAGTTCATCCAGGCGGGCCGGCCGGTCGCCGCGCCCGGCGAGGAGTTCCAGCAACGCGACGGTTCGGGCTGCCGACTTCACTCCACGGACGCCCCTGTCCGCCCCGCGGAACCCTGCGCTCTCCGGCATGCGGCCCATCGTAAATCCGCCTCACTCATCCGCCTCACCCATCCGCTTCACCATTCCGTTTCATCGCGCCCATTGACCCGTTCACGTTCACCAACTTAGCCTCCATTCTCATATACGAACGACATCTGCATACAAGGACGCGATTCATGACACGGCCAAGCACGGAGCCCGATGACGTGACCCAGCGGCTGCGCGACGGCATGGCACGCGGGGTCCTCTCCTTTCCCCTCACGAGCTTCCGGGACGACGGCGGCCTCGACCTGGAGGCGTACCGGGCCTACCTGACCGCCCAGTTGGCGTCCGCGCCCGGCGCCGTCTTCCCCGCCTGCGGCACCGGCGAGTTCAGCGCGCTGGACGAGGACGAGTACCGCTCGGTCGTCGCGGCGACCGTCGATGCGGCCGACGGCCGGCTGCCCGTCGTCGCGGGCATCGGGTACGGCTGGGCGCAGGCCCGGCGGTTCGCCCGTATCGCCGAAGAGGCGGGCGCCGACGCCCTGTTGGTCCTTCCGCACTATCTGGTCGCCGCCCCGCAGGACGGCCTGGTGGCGCAGCTGAGCCGGATCGCCGAAGGCACCCGCCTGCCGCTCATCGCCTACCAGCGCGGCCCGGTCACCTTCACCGCGGACGGGCTGCGCCGTATCGCCGCCATCCCCACCGTCATCGGCCTCAAGGACGGGCACAGCGACCTCGACCGGCTGCAGCGCCTCACCCTCGCCGCCCCCGAGGGCTTCCTCTTCTTCAACGGCGCCGCCACAGCGGAGATCCAGGCCCGCGCGTACGCCACCGTGGGCGTGCCCGCGTACTCATCGGCGGTCCACGCCTTCGCGCCCGAGATCGGATGCGCCTTCTTCACCGCGCTGCGGACCGGCGACGACGCGGCGGTGGACCGGCTCCTGCGGGACTTCTATGTCCCGCTGGTCGAACTGCGCGACCGGGTACCCGGCTACGCCGTCTCGCTGATCAAGGCCGCCGCCCGGCTGCGCGGCCTGCCCGTCGGCCCGGTGCGCGCCCCGCTCACCGACCCCGCGCCCGACGACCTCGCCGAGCTCGCGAAGGTGCTCGACGACGGCCTTGCCCTGGTGGGCGCCGTACGGCGAACGGCCTGACGAGAAGCCGTCCGCGCGCCGCCGCCGCGCCACGTGATCCACAGTTCAAAGGGGAACTGCCTTGCCTCTCGTCGTAGTCGGAATCAGCGTGTCGATCCTGCTGCTCCTCATGACCAGGCTGAGACTCAACGGCTTCGCCGCGCTGCTGCTCGTGGCGGTCGGTGTCGCCGTCGTCCGCGGCATACCGCTGGAGAAGATCCCGGACGTACTCTCCGAAGGCATCGGTGGCCAGATCGGCGACACGATGCTCACCATCGGCCTCGGCGCCATGGTCGGCCGTGTCATGGGGGATTCCGGCGCCGCCCAGCGCATCGCGCAGCGGCTCCTCGACGCCTTCGGGCCGCGGTGGGTCCAAGTGGCCATGGTGGTCACGTCGATGCTCATCGGCGTCACCATGTTCTACGAGGTCGCCTTCATCATCATCGTGCCCATCGCGTTCACCCTCGTCAGGGTCACCGGGGCGAAGCTGCTCTGGGTCGGCCTTCCCATGTCCATCGCCCTGTCCACCATGCACAGCTTCCTGCCGCCGCACCCCGGCCCGACCGCCGTGGCCACGACCTTCCACGCCTCCATCGGCCTCACCCTGTTCTACGGCCTGTTCATCGCCGTCCCGGCCGGCGCGCTCATCGCTCTGGCCTGGCCCCGGCTCCCGTTCATCAGGGCGATGGACCCCGCCATCCCCAAGGGCCTGGTCAGCGAGCGGGAGTTCACCGACGAGGACATGCCGGGTCTCGGCTGGTCGCTGTTCGTCGCCTTCTTCCCCGTGGTGCTTATCGCGGGCGCGGCGGTGACCGACATGGCCGCCTCCAGCGATGGCCCGCTCCTGCACCTCATCGCCTTCATCGGCTCCGCGCCGATCGCACTCCTGCTGACCCTGATCCTGGCGATGTGGGCGTTCGGCCCCCGCATCGGCCGGAGCCTGACGGACGTCAGCGGCTCCTGCACGTCCGCCGCCCAGGCGATGGCGATGATCCTCCTGGTGATCGGTGCCGGGGGCGCGTTCAAGAACGTACTCGTCGAGGGCGGCATCTCCGACTACATCAAGGACGTCACCGCCGACTGGTCCATCTCGCCGCTCGTCCTGGCGTGGTTCATCGCGGTCATCCTCCGTGTCGCGCTCGGCTCGGCGACGGTCGCCGTCGTCACAGCGTCCGGCGTGGTCCTTCCGCTCCTGGCGGGCAGCGGGGCGCATGCCGAGATGATGGTGCTCGCCGTCTCCTGCGGCTCGATCGCCTTCTCGCATGTGAACGACCCCGGATTCTGGCTGTTCAAGGAGTACTTCAACCTCTCGGTCATCGAAGCGATCAAGGTCAGGACCACGTATACGACGGTCCTCGCGGTCCTCGGTCTCATCGGCGTCCTGGCCGCCGAGCGGTCCCTCGACATCCTCGGCCTCTGACCCCCGAATCCCCCCTTGACTCCCCTCCCATACAAGGACGTTGACGACGATATGAGCAAGAGAAGCAACCAGAGTGCCGGCCGACCGACCATCACCCGGTACGCCGTCTATCCCGTCGCAGGCCGCGATTCCATGGAGCTGAACCTCTCCGGCGCACACGGCCCCTGCTTCACCCGCAACGTGGTCGTCCTCCAGGACTCCGAAGGACGTACGGGCCTCGGCGAAGTGCCAGGCGGCGCGCAGATCACCCAGACCCTGCGGGATGCCGAATCCCTGGTCGTCGGCGCGACGCTGGGCGACTACAAGCGGGTGCTGCAGCAGATCGGGGAGCGCTTCGCGGGGCGCGACTCCGGCGGCCGAGGGGACCAGACCTTCGACCTGCGGACCACCGTGCACGCCGTCACCGCCGTCGAGTCGGCCCTGCTCGACCTGTTGGGCCAGCACCTCGGCGTCCCCGTCGCGGCGCTCCTCGGAGACGGCCAACAGCGCGACTCCGTCCGTGTGTTGGGCTATCTCTTCTACGTCGGCGACCCCGACCGCACCGACCTCGACTACGTCCGTGAACCCGACTCCGAGGTCGAGTGGTACCGCGTCCGGCACGAGGAGGCCCTGTCGCCCGCGGCGATCGTCCGTCAGGCCGAGGCCGCCCACGACCTGTACGGCTTCCGCGACTTCAAGCTGAAGGGCGGTGTCCTGGAGGGCGCCGAGGAGGTCAGGGCGGTCCGCGCGCTCAAGGACCGCTTCCCCGAGGCCCGGATCACCCTGGACCCGAACGGCGCGTGGTCGCTGCGCGAGGCGGTCGAGCTGTGCCGGCCGCTGGTCGGCACGCTCGCCTACGCCGAGGACCCGTGCGGGACAGAGGGCGGCTACTCCGGGCGGGAGATCCTGGCGGAGTTCCGGCGCGCCACGGGCCTGCCCACCGCGACCAACATGATCGCCACCGACTGGCGGCAGCTGACCCATGCCCTGGCCCTGCAGTCGGTCTCCATCCCCCTCGCGGACCCGCACTTCTGGACCATGCAGGGCTCGGTGCGCGTCGCCCAGCTGTGCAACGCGATGGGCCTGACCTGGGGGTGTCACTCCAACAACCACTTCGACATCTCCCTGGCCATGGTGACGCACTGCGGGGCGGCCGCCCCCGGTGAGTACAACGCCCTGGACACCCACTGGATCTGGCAGGAGGGCCTGGAGCGGCTCACCACCGACCCGCCCCGCATCGTCGACGGCGAGATCGCCGTCCCCGGCTCCCCCGGCCTCGGCGTCCAGTTGGACATGGACCGCCTGCTCGCGGCCCACGAGCTCTACCGCGAGCAGGCGCTGGGCGCGCGGGACGACGCGGCGGCGATGCGTTTCCTGGTCCCCGGCTGGCAGTTCGACGGCAAGCGCCCCTGCCTGGTGCGGTAGCGGCACGCGGCGGGGGGGGGGCCCCCCGGGGGCCCCCGGGGGCCCCGCCCCGCGGGGGGGCCCGCCGGCCGGCCGCCCACACTAGAAGCAAAATACAAAACGCGGGGCCCGCCC
>NZ_JBHYIG010000051.1:0-39145 GCF_042740015.1 Streptomyces sp. NPDC059037 | reverse complement strand
CCCGGTCGCTGCCCCACTCACCCCGCGAGCGTTGGTGGTTTGGGGGGCGCGGTGTGGGGGACGCGCGCGGGGGCGGCGGCCGTGATGTCGGCCGCCGCCAGGCGCAGCGCCCCCCTCAGCGAGGCCGGGACAGCCAGGCCCGGTTGAACAGTTCGGGCAGTGGACCGGTGGTGGGACTGGTGAGCACCTTCTCGCGGTCGTGAGACAGCTCGGCGCCGAGCAGGTCTGCCTTCCAGGTTTCCATGGGGTGATGCGGCTTCTTCGCCGCGGCCCAGTCGCCGGGCAGGAACGTGGTGCGGCCCGCCCGGGGCCGACGGTCGGCGACCACCAGCGACACGTCGAGAAGCCGGGCGGCGGCTGCCTTGTGCCGTGCGGGCGTCCAGTTGTTCCAGCGGCGGATGTTGCGGTCGGTGGGTGCGGGCAGCGCGAGCAGCTGGAGGTACAGGGTCGCGGCATCGGCGTCGAGGCCGAGATCGGCGGCGGCCTTGGCCACGGTGTCGGGGGCCGAGGCGCGCGGGTCCGTCTCGTAGCTGCCGGGCGGCAGCGCCCCGGAGCTGATCCTTTCCTCCAGGCGACGGCACTCGGGGCCACGCAGCCAACGTACGAGGGAGAGATAGGAGCCCTCGCAGTCGACGGCGGAATCCAGGCGCTGTGAACGCTCGTCCTTGCCGTACTAGGCCGGCCGGAAGTAGATGCCCGGCGACTGGCGGGCGCCCCGCCGGTCGATGCCGCCCTCGGCGATCACGGTCAGCCCGTCGTCGAGCGTGGGGTGGTCGAGGGGGGTGCGGGCCTCCCGGTAATCGTGGGCGCCTGGGAAGCTTGCTGCCAGGTCCGCCACGGTCCAGCCGCGCCGTGAGTGACCCCGGGTGTCCAGGAGCAGCTCCGGGTGGGCGAGGCGTTCGCGCAGCAGCGCGGCCACTTCGGGCAGGCCTTCGCGGACCGGGTCCCCGCCCGGCAGTTCGGCGTAGATCCACGGCATCGCCTGGCACGTCGAGGCGAGCAGTTCCTTGAAGCGGAACCCGTCCTCGCCCTCCCAGCCGTGGCCGATGACGCTGCTCGCCCGCAGCCGGGTGTCGGCGTCCCGGGTCAGCACCGCGTTGCTCGTGGGGTCGGCGAACACCGTGCAGACCGCGGCCGGGGCCATGCGCACCGACTCGTGCTCGGTCGCCACCGCGAGCGTCGCCTCCGAGACGGCAGGGCGTGTGCCCTGCTGCGTGCGCCAGGCCTCGGCGATCCGCTCGGCGAGCGCGGCCTGTCCGCCGGGCCGCCACAACTGCTCCGGGTCGTCGGGCAGCACCCCGGCGAGCAGATCCAGGCGTGCGGGCACCTGCAGGTCGTTCAGCTCGCGCAGGCCCGCATCGGCTTCGGACTGCTTGAGCCGCAGGGTCTTGCGGGCATCGGCGTCCAGCCGCCACTTGACGTAGGAGCCGTCCGGAATTCCGGCGAGCAGCAGGGAAGCGGCGGCGCGGCTGAGTCCCGTGGCGTCGGCCAGTGCGGCGGCCGCGTCCCGGTCCCAGGGGGCCGGGCCGTTCGCGCGTACGAGAGCGGTGAGCCCGTGCAGTTGGGCCGGGGTTCCCCAGCCGCCCGTCGGGACGGGCTCCGCCTCGGTGATGTCTCCGGGAGCGGGCGGATCGGCCTCACCCGTACGCAGTTCCACGAAGTGCCGCCCGGTCGCCTTCGCGCCGGTTCCGTGTACGGCGAGGACGGCGCCGCGCCCGTCGCGGGCCGCGTACGCGCCGTCGTCGGTGAGCTCGATGGTGCCGGTACGCATCCGGGTGAGGGCCGCGGGATCGGCGAAGGGCGTCCCGGCCCACACGTCCAGCATCGCCAGGAGGACCTCGCGCAGGTCGGCGTGGACGGGAAAGGAACCGGCCCGCAGGGCGACGGCGCCGATACGGCCGATGAACCGGGACCAGTACCAACCCCGGTACTGGTCGGGGAGTTGATCGGTCCGTCCGGTCAGGTAGTCGCCGGTGCGGGCGAACCCGGCGAGGGTGCCGGACCGCCAGTACCCGGAGCCGCCGATGAGCCCGGAGAGGGCAGCAGGGATCAGGTCTTCGTTCAGACGGGCTGCGGGGCGTATCGAATGCTCTGGCATGCCCCACATCCTGCCTGATGCCCTGGAGCCAACTGGACGGCGCCTGATCGGGGTTGTCGCCTGCCGCGGCCCGCCCTCAGACGCGTTCGAGCGGGAAGCGGTCGTCCCACCGCGGCTTCAGCTGGTCCGTGTTCCGGCCCACCAGGAATTCGGGGCGGGTCGGATGGGGCGGGGCGTTGTCGACGGAGTTGTACGACACCATCAGGAGCGCCCGCCGGTCCGGGGATGTGTTGTCCGACGAGGAGTGCACGATGTTCGGGTGGAAGGCCTGGATCGTGCCCGCCCGTCCGGTCGCCCGCGTGCTGCCGAAGGTCCCGATCAGCTCCTGGGCGCGGGCGTCGTCCATGACGTGCTCGGGATCCGCCGCGAAGTTCTTGCGCCAGTCCCCGCTGTCGCCCCGCGTGATCTTGCCGGGGCCGAGATATCCGACGCGGTGAGAGCCGGGGATGAGCATCAGCGGACCGTTGCCCTCGTGCACATCGTCCAGCGGTACGGCGAGCGTGACCGCCGCGGGTGTCGGCAGGCCGTCCTCCGCGTTCCAGAAGGCGAAGTCCTGGTGCCAGGGCCAGGCCTGGCCCTCCCGGGCCTGCTTCAGGTTCACCTTGAACTGGTAGACGTACACCGGCGTCCCGGTCAGCGCTTCGGCAAGGGCCAGGAGATAGGGGTGGCGCACCAGCGCCGCGTACGCCTCGTCGAACTCGTGGCAGCCGTGCACCGCGCGGACCGCCGTGCTGTCCGGCTCGTGGACCACCTCAGGACCGCCTCGGCGGCAGATGGTGTCCAGGCTGTCGCGGAGCACGCTCACCGCAGGGCCGGTGAACCGGAACGGAGCGTGGCACCAGCCGTTCTCCTCGTACTCCGCGGTCAGCTCCGCCAGATGCCCGTCGTCAGTTTCGATCACGAATCCAGCCTCACCGGTTGTCGGGACACGTCGCACCGTTCCTCGATCCACTCGGCCATCGCGGAGATCGTCGGCCGGGAGATGAACGTCTCCAGGTCCGCGTACGCGCCGAAGCGCTCGTTGATCCGGGTTATCAGCACCGCGGCCAGCAGTGAAGTGCCGCCCAGCTGGAAGAAGTTGTCGTTGAACGCGATGTCCTTCGCGTCCAGGGCCTGCTCCCACAGGAGGGTGAGCTCCTGCTGTACTCCGTCCTCGGGCGGGGGGCCGACGCCGCTGCCCGTGACCGTCAACTCGCGGGCGGCCAGGGCCTGGCGGTCGAGCTTGCCGCTGGGCGTGAGCGGCAGGCGGTCCACCGGGACGAACGCCACCGGCAGCATGTACTCGGGCAGCGTCTCGGCGAGCCGGTCCCGGAGGCCGTCCGGCAGCGGCGACTGCCCCACCACATAGGCGACGAGGCGCTTGCCCGCCGCGCGGCTCTCGTTCACCACGACCGCGGCGTCGGCAGCCTCCGGCAGGGCTCTGACCGCCGACTCGATCTCGCCGAGCTCCACGCGGTACCCGCGGATCTTCACCTGCCCGTCGTCGCGGCCGAGGAAATGGATCCGCCCCTGATCGTCGACCCGGCCCGCGTCCCCGGTCCGGTACACCCGCGACCCCGGCGGTCCCAGCGGATCGGGGGTGAAGCGCTCCGCGGTCAGTCCGGGCCGGTTGAGGTAGCCACGGGCGAGCACCGGCCCGCCGATGACGATCTCCCCGGTGACTCCGGCCGGGACCGGGTTGCCGTCTGCGTCCAGCACCCGTACGCGCGCGGCGTCGATGGACCGGCCGATGGGGGCGCGCTCCGGCCAGGACGCGGGATCGCCGGACAGCCGCAGGGCCGTCACGTTGTGCGTCTCCGACGGCCCGTACTGGTTGTGCAGCGCGACGCCAGGCAGGGCAGCGAAGAATCGCCGCACCGCGGGAGTGATGTAGAGCTGCTCGCCCCCGCAGACGACCTCTTGGAGCGAGCGCGGATGGCGGCCCACGTCCTGCGCCGTGTGGGCGAGGGCCTGCAACGCCACGAACGGCATGAACACGCGGTGCACCCGTTGCTCGTCAAGGAAGCGCAGGAGCCGGTGGGAGTCCCGGCGTATCTCCTCGTCGATCAGCACGAGGCAGCCGCCGGTGCCCCAGGTGCTGAACATCTCCTCGAAGTGGACGTCGAAGCTCGCCGCCGCGAACTGGAGGGTCCGGGACCCGACCCCGGACGTGAAGGTCTCGCGCTGCCAGGAGATCAGGTTGCGCAGCGGGCCGTGCGGCATGGCGACGCCCTTGGGCGTGCCCGTCGACCCCGATGTGTAGATGACGTACGCGAGGTCGTCGGCGGTGGAGGTGCGGGGCCGCTGCCCGTCGGCACCGCCGGGTATGTCCTCGTCGAGCAGCACGACCCGCGTCCCGGGCGGTGCGGGTGGCAGGCCGGCAGGCGTGCGGTGCGTGAGCAGTACGCGCATCCCGCTGTCCCGCATCATGAAGTCGAGCCGCGGCTGAGGGTAGGCGTGATCCAGCGGCATGTACGCGGCGCCGGCCCGCAGCGCGGCCAGGATGGCGATCGGGAGCCGGAACGACCGGTCGGTGCGGATGCCGACGACCGTGCCGGCGACGGAGAGGGTCCGCAGGTGGGCGGCGAACGTGTCGGCGGTGCGCCCGAGTTGCTCGTACGACAGTTGGCGTCCCCGGTATTCCACCGCGGGCAGGTCGGGTGACGTACGCCGTGTGTCGTCGAAGTACCGCAGCACACCCCCGCCGCCGGGGACCGTGGCGCGGGCTTCGTCAGGGTTCGAAGCGTGGCCGTCAGGCATCGGGAACGTCCGCCTCCTGAAGTGTCTTCTCCAGTTCCGCTGCCAGTGCGGCCACGAACGGCTCGTCCAGCATGGAGTAGTGGTCACCGGCGATCACGCGCGGCGGGGAGAGCGCGGAGCACAGCTCCGCCCAGGCCGCACCTGCCGCCGCCCGCATTCCGGGGTCGCTCTCCTGCGCCTGCAGCAGGGCCGTTGGACCGGCGTACGGTGCCGGCCGGTAGCGCAGCGCCGCGAGGGTGTGCGGGTCGCTGGGCGCGGCGCCGGATTCGGCCGGGAGCTGGTCGGCCAGGTAGCTGTCGACGAGGACCAGCATGGCGACCCGCTCCCCGAGCCGGGTGAGTCGCTGGGCCATCTCGAAGGCGACGAGGCCGCCGATCGACCAGCCCATCAGAAGGTAGGGGCCGTGCGGCCTGGCTGCTCGGACCACCGCGAGGTGGCGCTCGGCCAGAGCCTCGACATCGACCTCGGCTCCCTGCGGAGTGCCGTCGTGCACGGCGTACAGCGGACGCAGCAGCACGGACCCGTCGGCGAGATTCCGGAAGCCGATGGCGTCCCCGCCACCGGGGACGCAGAACAGCGGCGTCCCCTCGCCCCGGCTCTGCAGCGTGATGAGGGAACGCGAACGCTCGGCTCCATCGGCCGCATCCGCATCGCGGAGCAACGCGGCCAGCGCCCTCGGAGTCGCGGGGTCGAGCGGTGGTCCGTCGACCGCCTCTGTCTCCTCGAACAGCACCGACACCGGCAGTTCGGCGGAGAACGCGGCGTTGATCCTCGCGATCAGCCGCACCGCCAGGATCGAGTGGCCGCCGAGGTCGAAGAAGACGTCGTCCACACCGACGGAGGGGATCGCGAGGAGGTCGGCGAAGACGCCCGCGACCTTCGCTTCCAGAGCATCCGCGTCCTGAGGAGGGGCGGACGTCTGCCCGTGCGGGTCGCGCGGGGTGTCGGCGGCGAGCAGGGCGTCGCGGTCGATCTTGCCGTTCACCGTGAGGGGCAGCCGGTCGAGCCAGACGTACGAGGCGGGGACCATGGCGGCCGGCAGGCGCTCGGTGAGATGGCCGCGCAGTTCCGACGGCGCGACCGCTCCGGTGGCCGCGGCCGAGAGGAACGCGGTGAGCCTGCCGCCGTCCGCACCGCCCGCACCGTCCGCACTGTCCGGCGAGAGCACCACGGCCGCCTCGCGGACGGACGGGTGTCCGAGCAGCGCCCGCTCCACCTCGGCCGGCTCCACGCGGACGCCACGCACCTTGATCTGCTCGTCCCTGCGGCCGATGCAGTGCAGCGTCCCGTCGGGGGCGTAGTAGCCGATGTCGCCGGTCCGGTAGAGCCGTTGACCGGGTACGTCGGAGAAGGGATGCGGTACGAAGCGTTCCGCCGACCCGGCGGGATCGGCGGCGTAGCCGCGCGCCAGGCCGATGCCGCCCACACAGATCTCGCCGAGCGCGCCGACCGGCACCGGTGCCAGGCGGTCGTCAAGTACGTAGATGTCGACGCCGTCCAGAGCGCGGCCGATGGGTACGTCGCCGACCGCGGGATCATCCGCCGTGATCTCGTGGACCGCGCATCCCACCGCGGTCTCCGTGGGCCCGTACTCGTTGAAGATCCGTGGGGGCGCCGCGTGTTCGCGCCACGGTGCGATGTGCTCCCAGGAGAGGTTCTCGCCGCCCAGGACGAGTGAGTGCGTGACCTTGGAGGTGGCATCGGGAGCGAGCTCGTGGTTGATCACGTTCAGGTGCGAGGGCGTCAGTTTGAGCAGGTCGAGGCCGGTCCGACGGCCCAGTTCACCGGTGAGGCCGAAGACGTTGCGCCAGGCCGGATCCAGATGCACCGTACGCCCGCTGACCAGGGGCACGAACAGGCTGGTCACGGTCAGGTCGAAGGCCACGGAGGAGTGCACCATGGCCCCCGTCCCCTCCTCGTGCCCGTACGTCCGGGCCGCCCAGAGCACGTAGTTGGAGAGGGCACGGTGGGGCAGCATCACGCCCTTGGGGAGACCGGTGGAGCCGCTGGTGAACAAGATGTAGGCGAGGTTCTCCGGCGTCACCTCGGCCCGTGGGAGGACCCGGCCTTCGGCCTGCGGCAGCTGGTCGACGTTCAGGCAGGGGATCGTGCCGAACCGGCCCTGCGCCGTGTCAGGGCCGGTGAGGACCAGGGAGCACCCCGCGCGCTCCAGCATGTCCGTGGCCCGGGCCGGGGGGAGGTCCGGATCGAGCGGCAGATAGGCGCCACCTGCCTTGAGTACGCCCAGCATCGCCACCAGAAGGTGACGGGTGTGCCCGATGGCCAGCGCCACCGGTTGATCAGGGCCGACGCCGTACTGCCGCAGCGCCAGGGCCACTTGGTCGGCCTGCTCGTCCAGCTGCCGGTAGGTCAGCCGGGCCGCAGGGTCCACCACCGCGACGCTGTCCGGCGTCTGCCGGGCCTGGCGCTCGATGATCCGGTGCAGGCACTGGGGCGCTCGCCGGGTGTCACGGCCGTGGTCGGCAGCGGCCCGTACGAGGTGGCGGCTGTGCTCGTCGAGCAGGCTGATGGTGTCGAGCGGGGCCGACGGGTCGGCGACGGCCGCTTCCAGCAGGGTCAGATACTGACCGGCGAGGCTCCGCACATAGTCGGCGGGGAACTCGCCGTCGCGGTAGCGCCACACCAGGCGCAGCGAGTCGTCGCCCGTGACGCTCTCCAGCTTCACCGCGGCCGGCTCGGCCTCGATGTCGTCCCAGGCCAAGGCGAAGGTGACGCCGCCGGCACGCTCGGCAGGTGCCACCTCCTCAACCTCCTCCTTCGCCTCGTACGCGGCAGCCGCCCGGTCGGTCGGGTCGGTGGCGTACGACGCCGGTATGCGCTCGGCGGCACGCTCGGCGTTCGACTGCTCCACCTGGATCTGGGCCAAGAGGCCGGAGAAGGTGGCGGCCGAGTCCGGCCCGGTGCGGATCGGCGACCAGTGAGTGAAGTGACCGGCGCAGTCGCTCAGTTCGTCGTACGGACGTCCTGGGAGGGCGGTCGCGACGGTGACGGCGGAGCGGTCGGTGATCCTGCGCAGGAGAGTCATCAGGCAGGTGAGCAGTACGACTTCGGTCGTGACGCCATGCTGCTCCGCGCATCCCCGCACGGCCCGCGCCAGCGGGAGCGGCACGGCGCGGTCCAGGCGGGTGACGGCGGGCCCGGTGGGCGCCCCGGCCTGCCGGAGGGGCAGGTCCACGGGAGCATCGTGCGCAGGCCGGGCGTCGCCCCCGGCCACCGGCCCGGCGGCATCCTGCTCGAACTGCCATTGGGCGTACTGGATGTACTGCAGCGGCGCAGCGTCCGGCGGCCGCCCGTCGTAGGCGAGGGCGAGCTCGGCCACGAGGCGGCGCAGGGTCAGGCTGTCGGCGGAGAGAGCCGAGGTCGTGATCAGCAGGGCGTGGCGCTGGTCGGAGAGCCTGAGCAGCCGTGCGCGCAGCGGGGTGGCACCGTCGATGCCCGCCGGGCGCAGGCGCTCCGACCGCACCGCGCTGTCCAGGTCCCCGGGGATGTACGCATCGGTGACCGCCCATTCGACGTTGCCGCCGCCCTCCCCGCCGATGTCCGCGAGCGCGGTTCTCGCCCCCGGCACCCGCCGGTACCGCGCCCGCAGCGCGCCATGGCGGTCGGTGACCGCGCGCAGTGCGTCGGCAAGGCGGTCCGGGTCGACGGCGCCGTCGATGTGGAGCAGCGCCTGTGCCCATCCGGGGGAGGCGGACTCGTACGCCTGCCAGATGCGCTGCTGCTGGAACGACAGCCGGAATCCCTCGACCCCCGTCATGCGAACCGCACCATGTCGCCCATGGCCACCAGGAGTTCGCGTGGTCCACTGAAGGGGTTGCGGGCATGGGCGACCAGGATGTTGTCGAGGACCAGGACGTCGCCCCTCTCCCAGGGGAAGCAGACTTCGAGTTCGGCGTACACCCGGCAGATCTCGGCCATCGCCTCGTCGGGGATCGGGGATCCGTCGCCGAAATGGCACTGGCGCGGCAGCGTGTCCGATGTGTGGGTGGCCTCAAGTGCCGCTCTTGTCGCGGGGGCCAGGCAGGCCGGGTGCCAGTGCTGGGCCTGATTGATCCATGACCACACGCCGGTTCCCGGGTGCCGGACGGCGGCAGGACGTACCGCCTCGGTGCGCAGGCGGTCGCCGTCCCAGGCGGAGCGCAGACCCTGCTGGGCGCAGCGCGCCTCGGCCTCGCTCCGGTCGTCGGTGCGCAGGACCTCACGCCAGTCGAGGCCGAGCCCTGTCCCGTAATGGCGTACGTACATCCCGCCATTGCCCTGTACCACGGCGCGCAGAGGGGGGTCGCGCCGCCGCATCAGCGGCGGGGTTTCGAGGATGGGGTGCCCGCGGCCGGCGGCGCCGGGCCGCGCACAGCAGAACATGATGCGGGCGGGGCCGGTGTCGTTGAAGGAGTTCTCGGTGTGCCACAGCAGCTTCTCCTCCGGCGGGAAGAACACCGGAGAGGAGATGCTGCCGCTCAGCGAGGCCCGGGGATGCTCGCCGTTGTCGCGGTACAGCTCGTCGACGAGCGCGGCGGCGAGGGGTTCCAGATCGTGAGTGGTGGTGACCGAGAACCCCCGGAGCAGCACGGCGCCGTGCTCGGCGAGCGTCTCGTCGAGCCATGGCCGCGCGTGTGCGGCCCAGGCCGCGACGTCGACTCCGGCGGCCGTCGGCCGGACGACCAGGGGCGGTTCCCCCGGATGCGCGAGCGGTGCATGGCTGACGAGCGAGTCGGAGGTGAAGCTGACCTGGGCGGGCACGGCCTGCCGGAGGCCGGCCGGGCCCGGCAGCGGCCCGCGCGGTGGATGCGTCACGCAGGCTCCTCCTGGTGCAGCGCCCGCCCGAGGCGGTCGGCGGCGAGCAGATACAGGGCTTCGACGTCCTGACCGGTGATCGCGGAGAACTGATGGGCGGTCTCGAACGCCGGGTGGCGCACCAGCTTCTCGCGGTAGTCGGGCAGCGCGACGCCCGACTGGAGCATCTGGAGCCATTGACGGGTGCCGGGGTAGGGACTGTTGACGTTGAGGGCGACGCAACCGTCCGGGATACAGCCGTCCCGGTGCAGTTCGGCGATGAGGTCGAGCGTGAGCAGCCGCTGCTCCGGCGTTTCCCCCAGGCCGAACTGCAAGGACGTACCGACCCGGATCCCGGCCTCGCGGCACCAGTGGGCCACGTCCCGGAAGCGCTCGGTCCAGTCGGCCTCGGAGACCAGGAGCAGCTGGCGGACCTTCTGGACGCGTACGGCGTCGGGTTCGGCCGATTCGACGCCGAAGTACACATAGCTGCAGCCCGCCCCGGCCATGCGCCGCAGGAGGTCGCGGTCCACGTCGTTGACGGTGGTCTGGCAGCCCCATTCGAAGGTGCCGTGCTCGGCGGCGAGGTCCTCGAGGAGGGTCAGGAACTCGGTCAGCCAGCGGGGGTTCTGGGTGAAGGTGCTGTCGTCGAAGAACACCGCATCGAAGCCCTGGTCGATGCGGAGCCTGATCTCTCCGATGACGTGCTGCGGAGACCGCTGGCGGATCTTGGGCTGCTCGTAGAGGAACGCGTCGGCGGACTCGTGGCAGAAGGAGCACGCGTACTTGCAGCCGAGACAGGCCATGATCTGCGCGGTCCTGCGATGCCCGAAGACGGGGAAGCGGTTCTCGTGCGTCATCCGGGTCACGTCGATGTACGGGAGCCGGTCGCCGTCGATCGGAACGCCGCTGAGCGGCATCGACTCGATGCGCTGCGCGTTCCAGTCGTAGATGAACAGGCTGCCCACGCCCGGCAGTTCGGCGAACCGGTCCTGCTCGGTGAGCATGCGTTTCTTGACGGTCTCGGCGTCGGCGGGCAGGCAGTCCGCCACCACCTTGAGCACCTCGGGCAGCGCGAACGCGGAGTCCCCCGCGAACACGATGTCCATGAGCTCGCGTTCATCGGGGCGGGCGAAGGTCTGCAGTGCGGTGAGCCTGCCGAGTTCCTCCGCGCCGATCCGGAAGTCGTCGTGGCTGGCCTGCCGGCGGCCGCTCATGTCGCCCACACGCCGCGAGGCCGCCCGGTAGGCGTCCGGGTTCACGGCGTCCTCGTGCTGGCCGCCGAGCAGGACGATCGCCTGCGGGCACTCCTTCTTGACCGTTGCCGCGATGCGCAGGGCGAAGTGGTGGCCCTCGGAGAGGTTGCTGATGCCGACCACGACGGGGCGGTGCTCGCGCAGGCAGGTGACGAGTTCCTGCTCGAAGGCGGCGGAGTAGGCGGGCGGGTTGAGTACGGCCACGACTTCGGGGACCCGCGCGCCGGGGAACTCGTCGATGCGCAGCATCCGGTCGAGGACGCAGGTCGCGTAGAGCAGCGGAGTGGGCATGCCGGGGAACGCACCGGTCGCGCCCTCCTCGATGTGCGGGGCGCTGACGAAGAGGACGGGGAAGTGCTTGGCGCGCCGCCGCTCTTCGTGACGGCGCGGGTCTTCGGACCCGGCCGCGGCCGGGCCGAGGCGGGCGTCGAGCTCGTGTTCAAGGGCGGTCTCGCGGCGCAGTGCCTCCTGCGAGACGGTGCGGGGGTCCTCGCCGTCACCGGGGTGCCAGCGCCAGCGCTTCTCCTCCTCGTACAGCTCACGGTCTATTCGGTCGGCGCGCGCCTGGCGCACGCTCTGCGCCAGGGCCTCCGGAACGGCGAGCGGCGTGGGGTCCATGAGCGTCACCCGCCCGTCACACGGGAGACGTACGCAGCGACCTCGGGGTCCGCGAGGAGGCGGGTCCGGTCCGCGCCGAAGCGGGTGACCGTGCCGCGCGGGTCGGCGCCGCTGGTGCCGACGCCACCGGTGGCGGACAGGACGGTCGTCGCGGGAGGCGTGTCCGGCGGGGGGTCCCCGGCGTGCGTCCAGGCCGCCGCGGCGAGGTAGGCGAGGTAGTGGGAGAAGCGGTCGGAGAGCTGCTGTCGCACCGCGGGGGCGACGGAGAGCCGGCTGCAGGCGGCGGCCACCGCCGTCCGGTAGGCCGCTTCCAGTGCCCCGGCGAGCGGCAGCACGGCCGCGCCGGTCAACGAGGGCTCGGCATCGCAGGGTCGGGCCGCGGCGAGGGCGGTGTCGAGGTCCTCCGGGGAGAGCTGGGCGGCGAGGGTGCGCACGGCGGTGCGGTACTCCTCGCCCAGGGTGCGGCTTTCGGCCACGATCGGATCGAAAACGATGAGGGACGGCGTGCCGAGCCCCAACATCCGTAACCGGTCCGCCAGTTCGCGGGCCAGCCCGCTCCCCGCGCAGTGTCCGAGCACGGCCCGCACCGGCTGCCCGTGCTCCTTGATCTCCTCAAGCCAGGGCGTCACATAGTCGTCGGCCCCGCGCTCCACCAGCTCGGCGACCGTGCTCCGCCTCGGCAGGCCTTCCAGTACGCGCCGACCGTCGAGGAAGGACGCAAGGTCGGCGAACCGGGCGTCGCCGCGTCCGGCGTCGAAGGCCACCGTGAGGATCAGGCCGGTTTCGCCGTCCCGCAGTACGTGCCATCGAGAAGAAGTCATGGTGCTCCCGTCTGTCCGAGCCGCGGAAGGCTATACGTGGGCATCGGCCCAGAAGGTGCCGTACTCGTCGGCGGTGCCGGGGGCCGGCGCGGAACCGAAGTACGGGGTCTTGTCCATGGCCTGCGCGAACAGCTCCTGGCCCTCCAGGAACACCTCGTACACCTGGTCCGGGGTGGCCTTGTCGGTGGCGAAGACGGGGGGCAGGTCCTCGTGGTAGAGGCTGAAGTCGCGGTGGAGCAGCTTCATCCCGAAACGCTCGGGAGTCTCGAACATGGCACTTCCCGGATACGGCACGAGGCCGAAGAGATAGGTCGCCTGCAGCAGGTCCTCTTCGAGCAGTCGGCACACCCAGTCGATGCTGCGTCGCATGTCGTCGGGGCTCTGGTCGGGAAAGCCGTTCACGGTGAAGGAGCAGGCGGCGAGCCCGGCGTCCCTGACCTTCTTGAGGGTTTCCCTGGTCGCGCTCAACTTCATGTGATGCTTATGCGTCTCATGGCTTTCCTGCGATGCGGTCTCCAGGCCTATCTCCACCCATTGGCAGCCGCTGCTCTTCAGTTTGCGCAGAATACGGTCATCGGTCAGGCAATTCAGTCGTGTCTGGCAGTCGTAATTGATGTCACCCTCTTTCTCCAGGAGGTCGAGGAGTTCGAGGGTGTGGTCCGGATGCAGGGTGAAGGTTTCGTCGCCCCAGTAGATGTTGTGATGGCGGCCGTAGCGGGCCCGGTACGCGCGGATCTCTTCGAGCACGCGGTCCAGGGGGAAATAGTCGGGGCGCTGGCCGATGGTCTGGATGGTGCAGAACGTGCACTTGTAGGGGCAGCCCAGAGCGTAGACCTGACGTAAATAGCGGATGTCTTCGCCGGTACTCGCGGGGAAAAGGTCCACCTTGGGAAAGGGGATCTCGGACGGGTGCAGATCCGGATAGCGGCGCGTCGTCCGCGCGGTGGTGCCGTCGGACCGCTGGTGCACCAGGTTGCCGACGTCGCTCACGTCGCGTCCGTCGGCCAGGGCGTCGAGTAGCGCGGGAAGGGCCTGCTCGCCGCGTTCGACCACGACGTAGTCGACGCTCGGGTGGCCGGCCACCTCGTGCGCGAGCGGCGTGGCCACGACACCGCCGTACACCACGGCGGCCGCGGGATGGACCCGCTTCACGGCGTCCGAGATCTCGTACGCGTAGCAGAGGTTCACGGTCATCGGGGAGAACAGATAGACATCTGCCGGATGCGCGCGCAGCGCCGACTCGACGGCGTCCACGGCGAGGTGTCCCGGCCGCGTGAACGTGTTCGGATCGGTGTACAGGTCGACCACGTCGATGTCGTTGTAGCCGTGCGCGACGAGAACTCCGCCCAGCCAGTGCATCCAGTGCGGCAGCTCCCACATGTTCTTTCTCATATGGTCGAGCCCGGGATGTGCCGCATGGTATTGGATGTCGAAGTTCCGCCAGAAATCTTTGCGCTGCGCAATAGGAACGGTAGACATGGGAGTATGCACAAAAGCGACCCGCAATTTCTCTCCAAGGAAGAGGGGACTGGGGCTGCGCACAGACGATCCAAGCGAAATCGAATTTCTAGCATGCATGTTAGATTGACGTCAAGAAGTTGAAACAAGACACGTTGCGCGAGGGGTCCTTGACGCCTTCTGGGGCGTGTGGTGTACTGCCCGTCGGCGGATCTGGATGGGGGGAACCCGTGCCGTCAGGTGAACTGTCCGAGGATCAGGATCAGGCACGGCCGACGGGTACGGGGGGCGGTTCGCCCTCTTTATGGAGCAACCCCGCATACCGAATCTTCTTAGGCGTTCAGACCCTTTCCGCGCTCGGTGACTCCTTCTCGTATGTCGCGTTGCCGCTGCTCGTCCTGCACACCACGGGCTCGGTCCTCCAGATGGGCCTCGTCACCGGGCTCACCGGTGTCGCGTCGATCCTGACCGGCCTGTTCGCCGGCGTCATCGCCGACCGCTTCGACCGCAGACGGCTCCTCATGCTCGCCGACGGGGCGCGCTGTCTGCTCTACCTCGTGATCCCGCTGGTCTGGATCTCCGCGTCGCCTCTCTGGCTGATCTACACCGTCGTCCCCATCGCGGGCTGCTTCTCGATGCTCTTCCAGGTCACCTATGTGACCGTGGTGCCCGCCATCGTCAAGCCGGACCAGATCACCAAGGCCAACGGCCACCTGTACGCGACGTACGCGGTCGCCAGCGTCGCCGGACCCGCGCTCGCGGGCTTCGTGGCCTCGTCCGCCGGGCCCGCCGCCGCGATCGGCATCGACTCCGCGACCTTCGCCGTCTCCGCGCTCGGCGTTCTGCTCGTCAAGTTCGACGGCAGGCCCCGGCGGTCCGACGCCCCCCAACACGGCAACATCCGGGGCGAGTTCCTCGCCGGGGCGAAATTCCTGTGGGCGCACCCCGTGCTGCGGCCGCTGACACTGCTGCTCTCGCTGATCACCTTCCTCATCTACGGTCTGACCGACCTCGTCATCTACCTGGTCAAGGACGAGCTCGGCCACCCGGACACCACGGTCGGCTGGGTCCTCACGGCCGGGACCGTCGGCTCGTTCATCGCCTCCGCGGCGGTCGCCCGGGTGCGCAAACGGCTGGGGTTCGGTGTGGCCTGGATCAGCGCGTTCTCGCTCGCGGGTTTCGCCGTCGCCGGGATCGGCCTGTCCGGGAGCGTCCCGGTCATCGCCGTGCTGATGATGACCACCCTGATGTGCACCGGCATCGCCGGCATCTCATCCATGTCACTGCGTCAGGAGGTGACCCCCAGCCATCTCCTCGGCCGGGTCACGTCCTCGTTCTGGACCATCCACACGGCGCTGGGGCCGGTCGGCGCGGCCATCACCACCGCGGCCGCCGCCGGAGTCGGTGTCACCACGGTCTGTCTCGTCATCGGTGTCGTCGTCCTGGCCATCGCACTGACCGGGACGCTGACCGGTATCACCCGGCCGCACGCCGCGGACCGCCCGGCAGGAGAGGTCGCATGAGCTTCGGCACCCCCGGCACCCGGCTTCCGTCCGGGCCCGCGCCATCCGGTGGGCACGTGCTGTCCCCGGCCCAGGAGAGCTTCTGGTTCCTGGACCGGATGCACCCCGGCACCGCGCTGTACAACGCGTGCTCGGCGATCCGCCTCACCGGACCGCTCGACCCCGAAGCGGCCGCCCGCGCCGTGGCCGGGATCGTCCGCAGGCACGACGTCCTGCGCACCCGCTTCCCGGCGGACGGCGGCGTCCCACGCGTACACGTCGAGCCCGAACTGCCGGTGCCCACCGCGCTGATCGACCTGACCGGACTGCACCCCGAGCGCCGTGCCGCCGAGGCCCGCCGCCTCGCCGATGAGCACGCCCGGCGCCCCTTCGACCTTGAGACCGGCCCGCTGATCCGCACGGTGCTGCTGCGCTCGGCGGACGACGACCACACCTTGCTGCTCAACTGGCATCACATCATCTGCGACGGCTGGTCCCGGCACGTCTTCCTCGACGAGTTCCTCGAACTCGTCGCCGCCCGGGCCGAGTCCCGCGACCCCGACCTGACCCCGCTGCCCGTCC
Organism: Streptomyces sp. NPDC059037; assembly: GCF_042740015.1. Lineage (NCBI taxonomy): Bacteria > Bacillati > Actinomycetota > Actinomycetes > Kitasatosporales > Streptomycetaceae > Streptomyces > Streptomyces sp. NPDC059037. The sequence continues at coordinate 23,277 of NZ_JBHYIG010000051.1, read as the reverse complement.
AGTACGCCGATCTCGTCGCCGGGCGTCGGCACCTGCGCGCGGGCGACCCCGTGTACGAGGCGGAACTGTCGTACTGGCGCGAGCAGTTGTCCGGGATCACCGACGTCCGGCGGCTGCCTCCGGACCGCACGCCTCCCGAACGGTCCACCCCGCAGGCCGCTGCCGCGCGCCGCGCGCTCGACCCCGAACTGATGCGCCGCGTCGGCAAGTTGGCACGAGCCGAGCGCGTCACCCCGTTCATGGTGCTGCTCACCGCCTTCGTGATCACGCTCTCGCGCCACCTCGACCAGGACGATGTCGTGGTCGGCACGCCGAGCGCCCTGCGGGAGGAGGTCGACGCCGACCTGCTGATCGGCCCCTTCCTCAACATGCTCGCCCTGCGCACCGACCTGTCCGGCGACCCGACCGTGCGGCAGGCGCTGGCCCGGGTGCGGGAGACCTGTCTGGGCGCGTACGAACACCAGACGGTCGCCTTCCAGGACATCGTCTCCGCCATCGGCGCCGAACGCACCGAGAGCGACAGCCAGTTCTTCGGGGTCACCTTCCAGTACATCGGCACGCCCTCCACCCGCAGGGGACCCGGCGGTCTGACCGCCCGCGCCGATGAGGTGGAGGTCGGCGTCGCCAAGTTCGACCTGACCGTCGACGTGTTCGCCGAGGAGGGGCAGACCGACGTACTCGCCCAGTACGACAGCGATCTCTACCGGGCGGAGACCATCGAGGGGCTGCTCGGCCTGTGGCAGTCCGTCCTCGACGACATGACCCTCGACCCGGAGCGGCCCGTCGGCCTGACCGGTGACCTCGGCCCCGAGGAGCGCGCGCTGCTGCTCGACGCCGCGACGGGCGCCGCGGTCGCGCCCGCCGACGACTGCGTCCTCGACGTGTTCGAGCAGTGGGCCGAGCGCACGCCGGACGCGCCCGCGCTGGTGCACGGCGACACCCGGCTCAGCTATGGCGAACTCGACCGCGCCGCCAACCGGCTGGCCCACCGGCTGCGCGGCGAGGGCGTCACACCCGGCTCCCGCGTCGGCATCTACATGGAGCGCTCCGCCGAGAGCGTCGTCGCGGTCCTCGCCGTGTGGAAGGCGGGCGCCGCCCATGTGTCGCTGGACCTCGACAGCCCCGCCGCCCGCCGGGCGATGATCGTCGCCGACGCGGGGGTGGGTGTGGTGGTCACCCAGGAGGGGATCGTCGCCGACCTCGCCGGCGATCCCGTACGCGGTGTGGTCGCCGGCCCGGACGGCGCCGACCCCGGGCGCTTCCCGGACAGCAGGCCCGAGCGCGGGATCGGCCCCGACAGCCTCTGCTATGTCATGTATACGTCGGGCTCGACCGGGCGCCCGAAAGGCGTCATGGCCACGCATGGATCACTGCGGCGCATCCAGCTCGCGTGGGAGCACGCCTTCGCGCTGCGCGGACGGATCCGCAGCCATCTGCAGATGGCCAACTTCAGCTTCGACGGCTACCTCGGCGAGCTCGTCCGCTCCATGGGATCCGGCGCGACCCTCGTGGTCTGCCCCCGCGAGACGCTGCTCCTGCCGGCCCGGCTGCTCCGCCTGATGCGCGACGAGGGCGTCGACGTGGCCGACTTCGTGCCCACGGTGCTGCGCACGCTGGCCGCGCACATCGCCGAGAGCGGCCAGGACCTGGCCTTCCTCAAGCTGCTCATCGTCGGCTCCGACACCTTCCCCGCCGACGAACTGGAGCGGATCCGCCGGCTGTGCGGACCGGACACGGATGTCGTCAACTGCTACGGCCTGACCGAAGGCACCATCGACAGCACCTACTTCACCGTCGGCGCCGCCGACCAGGACACCCGGTCCGTGCTCATCGGCACCCCGCTGCCCGGCACCGAGGCGTATCTCCTCGACGACCGGATGCGCCTCGTGCCACCGGGCGTGCCCGGCACCCTGTACATCGCGGGCCCCAGCCTCACCCGCGGCTATCTCGGCGCCCCCGGCCGCACCGCGGACGCCTTCGTGCCGCACCCCTTCGCCACCCGGCCCGGCGCGCGGATGTACCGGACCGGCGACCGCGGCCGCTACCGGCACGGGCCGCACGGCCTGCGCATCGAGTTCCTCGGCCGCCGCGACCACCAGCTCAAGGTGCGCGGCTACCGCGTCGAACTCGGCGAGATCGAGGCCGCGTTCCGCCGCTCACCCAGCGTCCGGGACGCCGTCGTCCTCACCGCGGAGGAGCAGGGCACGAGGCGCGTCCACGCCTATCTCGTACCGAGCGCCGGGCAGCAGGACGTGGACTGGCACGCGGTGGTGCGCGAGCATCTGCCGCTGTACATGCTGCCCGACCGCCTGGTGCTGCTGCCCGAGCTTCCGCTCACCCCGAACGGCAAGCTGGACCGCGCCGCGCTGCCGAAGGCGGGCGGCGCCGAGGTCGCGCCGTCCGGCACCGCAAGACCCGCCCGCACACCCGTCGAGCACACCCTGCTCGACCTGTGGCGCGGCGTGCTGCGACGCGCGGACATCGGCGTCAACGACGACTTCTTCAGCCACGGCGGTGACTCGCTGATGGTGATGCGGGTGATCGCGGCGGCGCACGACGCCTGGGGCGTGGACATCACCGTACGGGCCTTCTTCCGCGCTCCGACCGTGGCCCGACTCGCCCCGCTGGTCGAGGGGTTGCTCGCCGATTGTGCCGCACAGGGCGGGACGGACCGAAGTTCTGGCGCGCCCGACCGGATCGTCCCGGTCGCCCGCCGACGCATCGCGTACGAGGAGGGTTGAGTGACCACTGGACCGCAGCACGGCGGCGACCCGGCCGCATACCGGGTCGTCGTCAATCACGAGGAGCAGTACTCGATCTGGCCCGCCGAACAGCCGCGCCCCGCCGGCTGGGAGGACACCGGGCACGGCGGACCGCGCGAGGAGTGCCTGGCGTACATCGAGAGCGTCTGGACCGATATGCGGCCGCTGAGCCTGCGCCGCCGGATCGAGCGGGAGGCCGCCGGATGACGCCGTACTACCTGGGCTGTCTCCTCGGAGACGTGCGCGGCTTCGCCGGCTGGGCCGAAGCCGCGGCGGGGGAGCAGCGGGAGCTGCCCGACGACACCGTGGTGTATCTGCGCGAGGACCTGGCCGTCGTACGCCACCCGGTGCAGGCCGACCAAGGGGTGCTGTGGGACGCGGCGACGCCGCAGTGGCGTGCCTTCTGCGCCGATGCGCTGCGGTTCGAGCCGCCCGCCGGACGGACGTGACGGCCGTGCAGCTGCCCCACGTCATCGAGGCCCACGAGGGCGAGGAACTCCTCGGCAGGATCGGCCGGGACCGTGCCGCGATCCGCCGGCGGCTGCGCTCCGACGGCGCCGTGCTGCTTCGCGGCTTCACGGCAGGCGGCGTCGACGGGTTCGAGTCCGCGGTACGCGAACTGTCCGGCGAGGCCCCGCTGCGCTACGAGGAGCGGTCGTCGCCGCGCAGCACCATCAAGGGCCGGGTGTACACCTCCACCGACTACCCGCCGCACGAAGAGATCTTCTTCCACAACGAGAACTCCTACCGCGTGTCCTGGCCGATGAGCCTGTACTTCTACTGCGTCGAGCCACCGGGCGGCAGGGGAGCGACCCCGCTCTCCGACACGCGCCGCGTGCTGAGCCTCCTCGACCCCGCCGTGCGCGAGGAGTTCGAGCGGCGCGGCTGGAAGGTGGTGCGCAACTTCGGCTCCGAGTTCGGGCTGAGCTGGCAGGAGGTCTACGACACCGACGACCGGGCCCAGGTGGAGCGGTTCTGCGCGGCCAACGGCGTCGCCGTCGAGTGGCGTCCGGACGGCGGCCTGCGCACGTCCTCGGTGCGCGATGCCGTCCATCGGCACCCGGAGACGGGGGAGGAGGTGTGGTTCAACCACGCGGCGATCTTCCACATCTCCACACTGTCGCCGGAGAACCGCGAGGGCATGCTCGAACTGTTCGGCGAGGAAGACCTGCCCAACCAGAGCTACTTCGGCGACGGCGCGGACATCCCCGACGACGTGATGGCGCACGTACGCGACTGCTACCGGACGGCGGCCACGCGGTTCGACTGGTCCCGCGACGACGTCCTGGTCATCGACAACATGCTCACCGCACACGGCCGTGAACCCTTCACCCGTCCCCGTACGATCGCCGTCGCCATGGCCGAGGCGGTCGCGGCGAACGGGCGGGGGTGACCGCCATGACGGGACGAACGGTGTCCGCCCTGGTGAGCGACGCGTCGTACGCCCAGGCGCGGATGTACTTCCTCGACGAACTGGCCCATCGGACCGGGGTGTTCACGGTCGCCCGTGTCCTCGACCTGACCGGTGACCTCGACCCGGCGGCCCTCGATGCGGCGGTGCGCGGATGCGTGCGCCGCCACGAGAGCCTGCGCACCTGCTTCCGCGTCCACGAGGGACAGCTGCAGCAGATCGTCACCGACCACGAGCCCGAGCTGCGCATCCTCGACCTGCGCACCCTGCTCGGGCGGGACACCCCGCCGGACGAGCAGGACCTCGTCGCCGACCTGGCCCGGCAGGAGGCCGCCGAACCCTTTGATCTGCGGCGCGTCCCTCTGCTGCGCACCACGCTGATCCACCTCACCGACCAGCGGGCCGTCCTGCTGCTGACGCTCCATCACATCGTGGCCGACGCCTGGTCGTTGGACCTGCTCCTGCGCGATCTCACGGCGCTCTATCAGGCGCACGTCACCGGCACTTCCGACGGTCTGCCCGAACTGCCTTTGCAGTACGCGGATTTCGCCGCCTGGCAGCAGCGCGCCGAGACGAGCGGCGCCCAAGACCGGCTCCTCGCCCACTGGCACGAGCGCCTCCGCGACCTGCCCGAACTGCCCCTGCCCACCGACCGTCCGCGCCCCGAACAGCTCTCCTACCGCGGCCAGGAACTCTCCGTCCCGCTCGACGACCGGCTCGCGGGCCGGCTGAGTGCCCTGTGCCGGGAGGAGGAGGCGAGCCTCTTCATGGGCCTGCTCGCCGGCTTCTATGTCGCGCTGCACCGCTACAGCGGCCGGGCCGACCTCACCGTGGGCGGCACCACGTCCGGCCGGGCCCGCCCCGAGACCCAGAACGTGATCGGTTCCTTCGTGAACATGGTGGTGCTGCGGACCACGGTCCGCGACGACCACACGCTGCGGGACGTGCTGCGGGCCACCGCGGAGACCTGTCACGACGCCTACGACCACCAGGAACTGCCCTTCGAGCGGCTGGTGGCCGCGCACGGCGGCGCCCGAAGGGCCAACAGGAACCCGCTGTTCCAGATCGTGTTCCAGATGATCGCCGAGCCGGACGACGAGCTGTCCGTGCCGGGCCTCGGCATCCGGATGCGCGAGGCGGCCACCAGCGTCACCACCTTCGACCTGGTGTGCACCGTGACCAACAGGGCCGGCCGGCTTTCGGCGACCCTGGACTACGCGACCGAGCTGTGGGACCAGGACACCGTCGCGGCCCTGGGCCACGCCTGGCAGCGGGCGCTGCGGGACCTCGCAGAGCGGCCCGACCGCGCCCTGCGGGACATCCCCCTGGCCGAGGAGCGTCCGTACGCCCCGGACGTCCTGCCGGAGGAGCTGCGCGGCGATGCGGCTCTCGCGGAGCTGCCCGCCGATGCCGTGCTGACCGTCCGCGACCCCTACGGTCACCCCGCGCCGCCCGGAGCGGTCGGCGAGCTCTTCCGCCGCGACAGGCCGGACGGTCCCGCGCGGCCGACCGGCGTCGCGGTGCGGTCACGCGGAGACGGCCGCCTCACGGCCGCGCCAGCGCAGGACGCCGGACCCGCGCCCACCCCTGAGCCGTCCGACAACTCCGCACCCGTCGGCCCCATGGAACGCGAACTGGCCGCGCTGTGGGAGGAGTTGCTCGGCTGCACGGGCGTCGGACGGCACGACAACTTCTTCCAGTGCGGCGGCCATTCGCTGCTTGCGACGGTGCTCATCACCCACGTCCAGGAGCGCTACGGCGCCGATGTGACCCTTGAGGCGTTCTTCCGGCAGCCCACCCCCGCGGGCCTCGGCGAGGCGATCGCCGCCGCCTCCGACGCCGCGGGGAAGTCCGGTGCCGCGGGAGCCGATGAACTGAGCGCGCTCGTGGACGCCTTGGAGCGACAGGGGGACCATGCCTGAAGCCGACCTCGCCGAGCGGATCCAGAACCTCACGGCGAAGCAGCGCACGGAACTGCTCGGACAGCTGCGCGAACGCGGCATCACCCCGCCGCTGAGCCTGTTCGCAGGACCTGCCGATGGCGACGCGCCGGTGTCGTCGGGGCAGCGTCGCATCCTCTTCCTGGGCGCGCTGCAGCCGGAGAACTCCGGCTACACCAGCGTGAACCCCTTCCGGCTCACCGGGCGACTCGACCCGGCCGTGCTCCACCGCTGCCTGAACGAGATCACGGCCCGGCACGAGATCCTGCGGACCGTGTTCCCCCTGGTCGACGGCGTCCCCGTGCAGCGCGTCCGGGCCGCCGCACGGGTCCGGCTGACCGTCGTCGACCTGCGCGGACTCTCTCCCGCCCGGCGCGCCGCCGAGGCGGACCGCCTCATCGAGGCCGAGCACGGCATCCCCTTCGACCTGGCTCAGACCCCGCCCGTGCGGTTCCGGCTGCTGCGGCTCTCCGCCGAGGAGTCGGTGCTCCTCTCGGTGTTCCACCACGTCCTCGTGGACGGCTGGTCCCTCGCCGTCCTGGGCCGCGAACTGACCGCTCTGTACGAGGCGTTCTCCATCGGCCTGCCGAGCCCGCTGCCGCCCCTGCCCGTGCAGTACGGCGGCTTCGCCCGCTGGCAGGCGGTCTGCGAGGACGGCGCGGAGGCCCGGCGGCAACTGGCCTACTGGGAGACGCACCTCAGCGGCGCCCCCGACCGGCTCGACCTGCCCACCGACCGGCCGCGGCCACCCGTGCAGAGTCACCGTGGAGCCACCCATCATTTCGTGGTCGACGCCGAACTGACCGACTCCCTGCGCGAGTTGGGCGTACGGCACGGAGCGACCCTCCACATGACCCTGCTCGCCGCGCTCGCCACCGTGCTCCACCGCTACAGCGGTCAGGGCGATCTGCTCATCGGCGGGGCCGTCGCCAACCGGCGGCAGAGCGAACTCCACGACCTGGTGGGTTTCTTCGCCAACTCGGTGCTCTTCCGGGTGCGCCTCGACGACGACCCCGACTTCGCGGAACACCTGGCCCGGGTGCGCCGGACCTGCCTGGAGGCGCACGACCACCAGGACGTCCCGGTGGACCTGATCGCCCAACGCCTGTTCCCCGAGCGTGACCTCGCGCGCAATCCGCTGTACCAGGTGAATTTCACCCTGCACAACACGCCGCCCGTCACCGGTGACCCTTCCGGCCTGACGGTGACGCTGCTCGACACGGCGACCGAGTCGTCCCGCTTCGACCTCGACTTCAACATCCTGGAGACCGACGAAGGACTCGACTGTCTGGTCGACTACGCCACCGACCTCTTCGACGCCGCCACCGTCGGCCGCATCTGCGACTCCCTCGGCGAACTGCTCCGTGCCGTCGCCACCGACCCCGCACGGCGCCTCTCCGCCCTGCCCGTGCTGTCCGCACGCGAACTGCGGCGGATCGTGAGCGAGTGGAACGACACCGGCACCGAGTCCTGCGCGACCCCCCTGCACGAACTGGTGGCGGCCCAGGCGTCCCGCACACCCGACGCGGTCGCGGTGAGCCGCGCGGACCACACCATGACGTACGCGGAACTCGACAGGGCGGCGAACCGGCTCGCCCACCATCTGCGGGACGCCGGCGCCAAGGCCGGCACCGTGGTGGCCGTGCTGATGGACCACGGACCCCAGACCGTGACCGCGCTCCTCGCGATCCTCAAGACCGGCGCCGCCTACGTGCCGCTCGACCGCACGCACCCCGCGTCCCGGACGAACGCCATGCTCGCCGACAGCGAGGCCACCGTCCTGGTGGTGAACGACGCCCTGCCGACGCAGGTGGACCCGGCCGGCGCCCGGGTCGTCAGGACGGCCGCCGAAGCCGACGCGATAGCGCGGCGGCCATCGGCCGCCCCCGATGTCCGCGTGTCGGCGGACGACCTGATCTACCTCATGTTCACCTCGGGCTCCACGGGCCGCCCCAAGGCGGCCCTGCTCACCCACCGCAATATCGTCAACTACCTGCTGTGGGCGAAGGATTACTACGCCGCGGACGCGGGGACGGGAGTGCCCGTGCACTCGCCGCTCGCCTTCGACCTGACCGTGACGAGCGTCTTCGCGCCCCTGCTCGCCGGGCAGCGCGTGCTGCTCCCGACCCCGACCGCCGACGACACCCCCGACGCGGCCCTGCGCGACCTGCTGACGGACGCAGCCGACCTGACCTTCGTCAAACTGACGCCCTCGCACCTGAGGCTCCTGGAGCAGTCCGCCGACGGCGCACCGCTCGCCCTGCCCGCCCGGACCGTCATCCTGGGCGGGGAGGGGCTGCACGAAGACGCCCTGTCCGCGCTGCGAGCGGGTACGCCCGATGTCCGGATCATCAATGAGTACGGACCCACGGAGACCGCCGTGGCCTGTACCGCTTTCGACGCGGGGAGCGGCCCGCAGGCCGACGGCGGGGGCCCGGTGCCGATCGGCAGGCCGATCGCCAACGTCCGCGTCCATGTCCTGGACGAGGCGCTGCGCCCGGTGCCGGTCGGTGTGCCCGGCGAGGCGTGCGTCGGCGGGGCCGGAGTGGGCCAGGGCTACTGGGGGCGTCCCGCGCTCACCGCCGAACGCTTCGTGCCCGACCCCTTCGGCACGGTCCCGGGCGCCAGGCTGTACCGCACGGGAGACCTCGTCCGGCTGCTGCCCAGCGGTGATCTCGAGTACCTGGGCCGCCGGGACGAACAGGTCAAGGTGCGCGGCCACCGGCTCGAACCCGCCGAGGTCGAGGCCGCGGTGCGCAGCCACCCGGAAGTGCGGCAATGCGCCGTCGAGGTGGTCAGCCGCGCGCCGGGCGACGAACGCATCGTCGCCTTCGTCTGCCTGCGGGACGGCTCAAGGAGCGAGCGGAACTGGGACGGCGACCGCGTCGAGGAATGGCGGCGGCTCTACGAGACCACCTACGGCGATCTGCCCGCCGACCGCGACGCCGCCTTCAACCTCGCGGGCTGGCTCAGCAGTTACACCGGCCGGCCCCTGGACGAAGGGGAGATGCGAGCCTGGCTCGACGACACGCTCCGCCGCATCGGCGCCCTGCGGCCCCGCGACGTCCTGGAGATCGGCAGCGGCACCGGCATGATCCTGCTCAACATGGCGCCCGAGTGCGGGAGTTACCGGGCCACCGACCTCTCCGCCCCCGCCGTCGCGTACGTACGGGACACGGTGGCCGCCATGGATCTGCCACCCGGCAGGGTCGAGGTCCGCACGGCCCCCGCCCACCAGAGCTTCACCCCGGAGGCGGGCGACCCGGCACCCGACACGGTGGTGCTCAACTCGGTGGTCCAGTACTTCCCTTCGGCCGACTACCTCCTCGACGTGCTCCGGCAGGCCGTCGACGCGGTGCCCGACGGCGGCCACGTCTTCCTCGGCGATCTGCGCAGCCTGCCGCTGCTCGACCTGTTCCACACCTCCGTCCAGGCGCACCGGGCCCCGGCGAACATGCGCATCGCCGAACTGCGGTCCAGGATCCGCCGCCAGAGCGCCCTCGACCCGGAACTGTGCGTCGACCCAAGGCTGTTCGAGGAGCTGGCGGCTCGCTGGCCGCGGGTCGCGCGGGTCCGCGTCCTGCCCAAGCGCGGCCGCCACGACAACGAGCTCAACCACTACCGGTACGACGTCGTCCTCACCGTCGGCCCTGAGGTGCCCGAGGTGCCCGAGTCGCCCGACGTGCCCGAGGTCCCCGAGCCCTCCGGCACCGTCCTCGACTGGGCCGCATCGCCCCTCACGCCGGACGAACTCCTGCGCCTCGTCGAGCGGGAGCGCCCCGAGCGGCTCAGCCTCACCGGCGTACCCAACGCCCGGCTCGGCGCGGCGCTCGCCCTGCGCGACCTCATCGAGGAGCGTGCGCCTTCGTCCTCCGTGGGTGAACTCCGGGCCCGCGCCAGCGCCCTGCCCCCGCACGGCCGCGCCCCGGAGGACTGGTGGGAGCTGGCCGATCAGTGCGCGTACGAGGTGGAACTGAGCTGGCTCGAAGGGCGGTCGGACGGCGCGTACGACGTCGTCCTGGTGCGCCGCGACGTGGACTCCGCCGCTCTCCCGGCCACCCCCACGGACCGCCGTGCCACGCCCCCCGCCGAGCTGTTCGACGCACGGCGGCACACCAACGACCCGCACTGGCGCCGTGCCTGCGCGGTGACCATTCCGGACATCGACGCCCACGTACGGAGCTGGCTGCCCGAACCGCTGCTTCCGGCCCACTACGTCCCGCTGCCCGAGCTCCCGCTCACCGCGAACGGGAAGGCGGACCGCACCCAGCTGCGGCGACTCGCGGCGGACCCCGCCGTCGTGGAGCGGGCCGTCTGGGGCGTGGCCGCCCGGGAGCTCACCGCCACCGAACAGGTCGTCGCCGACATCTGGCGCGAGCTGCTCGACTGCGGTGACGTCACGCCCGACGACGACTTCTTCGGACTCGGCGGGCACTCGCTGCTCACCCTCCAGGTCGTCTTCCGCCTCCGCAAGCGCCTGGACGTCGCCCTGCCGGCGCGCGCCCCGTTCGACCACCGGACCCTCGCCGACCTCGCCGCCTGCGTCGACGCGCTGCGGGAGCCCGAGGCCGGCGCCGCGCCACCGCCGCTGACCGCCGTGCCCCGCACGGGGGTGCTGCCGGCCTCCTGCGCCCAGGAACGGCTGTGGTTCATGGACCAGTTGAACCCGGGTGACCCCCGGTACAACGTGCCGGTCTTCGACCGGATCCGCGGACCGCTCGACCTCCGGGCGCTGTCCCGGGCGCTCGACGCGCTCGTCGCCCGGCACGAGGTGCTGCGGACCCTGATCACCGCGCCCGACGGCGCGCCCCGGCAGGAGATCCGGCCGCCCGAGCCGGTGCCGCTCCCGCTGGTCGACCTCACCGGGCTGCCCCCGGCGGCCCGGGAAGCGGAACTGACCCGCCTGGTGCGGGAGGAGTACCGCCGGCCCTTCGACCTGGCCGAGGGGCCGGTCCTCCGCGCCCACCTGGTGCGCCTCGCCCCGCAGGACCACGCCCTGCTTCTGTCGCTGCATCACATCGTGCACGACGGCTGGTCGTTGGGCCTCTTCAACGTCGACTTCGCCGCGTTCTACGAGGCCTTCGCCGAGGGGCGCGAGCCCGACCCGGCCACGCCGTCGGTCCAGTACGCCGATTACGCCGTATGGCAGCGGCGCCTGCTCGACGAGGGCCACCTGGACGCCCAACTGGCGTACTGGAAGCGCACATTGGCCGGAGTCGTCGAGCTGCCCCTGCTGGCCACGGATCACCCACGGCCCGCCCGGCCCACCGGCAGCGGCAGGCTGCTCCCCGTCTCCGTCCCGGCCGAGACGGTGGGGAAGATCCGGTGGCTGTGCCGGCAGTCCGGGGCCACTCCGTTCGCCGTGCTGCTCACCGCCCTCGGCGTGGCGCTGTGCGCCCACACGGGCGAGCGGGAGGTGACCGTCGGCACCGACGTCGCGGGCCGGACCGCCGCCGAGACGCAGGACATGCTCGGCTTCTTCGTCAACCAGCTGACGCTGCGCGTCGACCTCGCAGGCGACCCGGCCCGCAGTGAGCTCCTCGCGCGCGTCCACGGCACGGTGCTCGAAGCGCTCAGCCACCAGGACGTGCCCTTCGAGCGGGTCGTCCAGGCGCTCAACCCGCCCCGCAGCCGCCGGCACAGCCCGCTGTTCCAGACCAAGCTCGTACTGAACAACACACCGGGACGGTCCGGCGTCGAACTTCCGGGGCTGCGCATCGAACCCGTCCAGGCCGGGCTCGACACCACCAGGTCCGACGTGGCGCTCGTCCTGCAGGAGAGCCAGGCGGTGCGGGACGGCATCTCCCCGTCCGACACGGACGGGGAGATCACCGGATTCCTGGAGTACAGCACCGAGCTGTTCGATGAATCGACCATGACGAAGCTGCTCGACGACTTCGGGCGCGCCCTCGACTCGCTGACCGACGACGCCCCGGGGACAGGTGCCGCCTGATGAAGCCGCTCTCGACGTATCTCAACGGGGGGACCGCCGTGCGCGCCGAGGACGAGGCCCTCGCGCTCACCGATGACGCACGGGCCGCATTCGACGCGGGCCGGGAGCTGGCCGCGACAGGGGAGTACCGCGCGGCGATCGGTCTGCTCCAGGCGGCTGCCGGGGACCCGCAACTGCGGGCGCGGGCGCTGTACTTGGTGGGTGAGTGCTTCGAGCGGCTCGGGGCGGAATCGGCCGCCGCCATCGCCTTCCAGCAGGCAGCGCTGAGCGGTCCCGGCGAGGACGACAAACGCCTGCTCTACGACAGCGCTCGGGCTCTGCAGGGGGAGGGCAGGCACGCCGAAGCCGCAGAGCGCTTCGAGACGCTGCTCGCCTGGGACGCCACGTACGAGGACGCCTGGAAGCACCATGAGGACAGCCGGACACGCGCCGGCTCGACAGCCCGGGACACGGTGCGACCGCACAGCGCCGAGACGCTCGTCAGGGACCTGGAGGCGCGCGGTCTGCTCGGGAACTCCGACTCCCGGATCGCGGCGTACGACGCCTTGTTCTACGTCCAGTTCGACCACACCGGCCTGCACGACAGCGTCAAGAAGCGGCTTGAACTCGTCCAGCTGCTCACCGCGGTCGGAGATGTCTCCGCCGTGCGCACCTCGCTCGACGTCGGCAGCGGCACCTTGCGCTACCCCCAGGTCCTGAACCGCTTCGGGGTGCGGTCGTACGGGATCGACCTCAGCGACGCGGGTGTCCGCGTCTGCGTGGACGAGCAGTGGGCGGCGGGCCGGTTCGCCGTCGCCGACGGCACGGCGATGCCCTTCCGCGACGGCTCCTTCGACCTCGTCACCTGCATGATGGGCACGGTCAACCACCTGTCGGCGGACCAGCGCGAACGCTTCCTCGCCGAGTCGCTGCGCACGCTGCGGCCCGGCGGGCTCCTGGTGGTGAGCGCATGGGACCCCGCGTGCCGCTTCCAGACGTTCCTTTCCTTCTACTCCCCGGCGGAAATGGCCCAGCTGCGCGGGCAGTTGACCGAGCGGGAGCCGCTGCGCGCGCAGTGCGCGGCGGCGGGCTTCGGCGAGGTGCGCACCACGCCGTTCTGCACGGCCCCCGACTGGCTGGTGACGGGGGCCGGTGCGGCGGGGACGAACGCCGACCACCTGGCCCGCCTCGCGGAGCTCGACCGGGAACGCGCGGCACACGATCCGGCGGTCGCAGGCCAGATGTTCCTGCTCAGCGCGCGTCGCTGACCCCACTCCCGCCGAACACGTCCGCGAGGCTGTCCGCCGTGAGGAACCGGATGCTGCGTACGGCGATTCCCTCGCGCCGGCAGGCGGTGGCGAGCTTCATCGCCGTGATCGAATCCCCGCCCAGGTCGACGAAGTTGTCACCGGCGCGGACACCGCGTACGCCGAGAACGCGCTCGCACAGGGCGCACACCTTGCGCAGGACGTCGCCGGGCCCGCCGCTGCCGGGTCCGGCTTCCGCGCGGCCGGAACGCGTCGCGCGGGTCGCCTTCTCGAACAGGTCCTGAAGGAGCCGGCGGTCGAGCTTGCCGTGCCGGGTGAGCGGGAGTTCACCGAGGGCCGAGAAGTGCTGGGGGACCATGTACGACGGGACGGAGGCTTCGAGTCGGGCCCGCAGCAGTCCCGGGTCGAGTTCCGGAGGGAGGCTCGGGGAGGAGCCTCGGGGCAGGCCCGGTGAGCCGCTTCCGTCCGGGACGACGAACGCGGCGAGCACGCTCTGCGGCTCGCGCGCCTTCACCACCGCCGCCGCGCCTATGCCGTCCATCGCGCACAACAGCGCCTCGATCTCGGCGAGTTCCACGCGGTGGCCGCGGATCTTCACCTGCCCGTCGGCCCGGCCCACGACGACCGGCCGGCCCCGCGGATCGAGGCGTACGAGATCTCCCGTGCGGTAGACGCGCCCCTCGCCGTCGGGCAGCGCACTGAACGCGCGTTCCGTGGTATCGGGGAGGTTGAGATAGCCGCGGGCGACACCCGCCCCGCTGATGACCAACTCGCCCACTCCTTGGGCTGCTTGCTCCTCATCGGTGTAGTCCACGGTCAGGCGCGTGCGCGGAATGGCGTGGCCGATCGGCAGCGGGTCGTCCGGCGCGTACTCCTCGATGCGGAACCCGGCGCTCTCGTCGAGCCGGAGGAAGCAGCGGCCCACCACGGTCTCCGTCGGACCGTAGTGGTTGTAGACCACCGCGTCCGGGAACAGCCGCCGCAGGGCCGTGAGATGGCGGGCGCGCAGGACCTCACCTCCGACGACGAACTGCCGGGGCCCGCGCAGCCCCCGCGGGTCGCCGAGCCGGGCCTTGAGCATCTCGATGTGCGAGGGGGTCAGGCGCACCAGGTCGAAGTCCGGGTTCTGGACGGCCGTCGCGAGATCCTCGGGTTCCTGGTGCTGCGGGGCGAGGTGGAGGGTGCCGCCGGTGACGAGCGGCAGGAAGAGGCTCGTCAGGGAGAAGTCGAAGCTGAGCGGCGTGTGCAGATACGCGTCGGCAGGTTGTCCGCCGGAGAACTCGGACACCGTCCAGCCGACATAGTTCGACAGTCCGGAGTGCTCCACCGCCACGCCCTTGGGGTGTCCGGTGGAGCCGGAGGTGTACAGGACGTAGGCGAGGCGCGCGGGATCCGGGGCCGCCGGCTGTGCGGGGCCGCTCGTCGCGCGCGCGGCACCTGCGCGGAGATTCACGGTCCGTACGGATGTCCCCGCAAGGAGGTGGCGGTGCTCGGTGTCGGTGACGGCGAGTTTCATGGACGTGTCGCGCACCATGAACGCCAGCCGCTCCGGCGGGAGATCGGTGCCCAGCGGCACATAGGCGCCGCCTGCCCGCAGGACGGCGAGGAGACCGACGACGAGGCCGGGCGAACGACCCGCGAGCAGCCCCACCGCCTGCTCCGGACCGACGCCACGCTCCAGGAGTTCCCCGGACAGCTGGACGACTCTGGAGTGCAGTTCGCGATAGCTGATCCGTACGCCGCCCTGGACGACGGCCGTCGCGTCGGGCCGCTGCTTCGCCTGCCCGGCGAACCAGTCGTATACGGATTCGTATGCGGATTCGCCAGTGGATTCGCCAGTGGATTCGCCAGTGGATTCGTCTGTGGATTCGTCTGTGGAGGGGAGTTGCTCGTCATTCCGTGCCGATTCCTGGTCCACCGCTCCGACTCCCGTTCTCGCGTGGTGACAAAGTGACCCGGCGACCCCGGCGCGACAGCCGTTCACGGTGTCACCATGCGGCGCATGCAGGCAGCGTACATAGACGATTTCGGGCCGCCCGACGCCATCCGCCACGGCGAACTGCCGCCCCCGGTGCCGGGGCCGACAGACGTCCTGGTCGACACCCTTGCCACCACGGTCAACCCGGTGGACACCTTCATCAGAGCCGGCACCTGGCGGACGGGGGTGGCCTTTCCCTTCGTGGTCGGCCGTGACCTCGTGGGCACCGTCGCCTCGGTGGGGCCCGGTGCGACGGGCTTCGCCGTGGGGGACCGGGTCTGGTGCAACAGTCTCGGACACGAGGGCCGGCAGGGCGCGGCGGCCGAGCGGGCCGTGGTGCCCGTGGACCGGCTGTATCACCTGCCGGACGGCGTGCGGCCGACGGACGCGGCGGCCGTGCTCCATCCGTCGGCCACCGGCCATCTGGCCCTGTTCACCCACGGGCGGCTGAGGGCCGGCGAGACCGTGCTCGTCGCGGGAGCCGCCGGCAACGTCGGCAGCGCGCTGGTCGCCCTCGCCGCCGAGACCGGTGCGCGGGTGCTCGCCACGGCCAGGGCCGAGGACGAGGAGCACTGTCTGCGGCTCGGCGCGACGGCCGTTCTCGACTACCGCGATCCCCGACTCCCCGAGCGCATACGGGAGTTGTCGCCGCACGGCGTCGACCTGATCGTCGACACCTCGGGCCACAACGACATGACGGCCGCCGTCGATCTGCTCGCCTTCCGGGGCCGCATCGTGCTCCTGGCCGGTCTGCGGTCCCGGCCGGTGCTCCCGGTGGGCCCGCTCTACCTCAAGGACGGCTCCGTCACCGGCTTCGTCATATCGCGCGCCACCACCGCCGAACTCGCCGAAGCGGCCCGTACCCTCAACCGGCTGATGGCGGCCGGGCGGTTGCGCGCCCGAGCGGTCGAGGAGCGGCCGCTGAGCACCGCGGCAGAGGCTCATGCCCGGCTGGAGAAGGGGGAGTTGAACGGCAGGCGCATCGTGCTCCTTCCGGACCGGCTGCTCTGATCGCGAAGTCCCCACCTGCCCTGCCGCGGGGCCGACTTGACGGACCCGGAGAGCCGTCGTTGACCCGTCTCGGCTCCGCTGGCCAGGCTTCCGGCCATGACGAATTCCGAAGTCGAACCCGCCACGCTCTTCCAGATCAGTGTCCGGACCGAGGTCGCCGCATCGGCGGCCGAGGCGTACGCGGTCGTCAGCGACCTGCCGCGCTGCGGCGAGTGGAGCACCGAATGCACCGGCGGACGCTGGGTCTTGGGGCAGGCCGCCACCGTGGGCGCCGTCTTCCGGGGCGAGAACCACCGCCCCGAGGACGTCGTCGCCTGGGCGCCCGTCGTGCGCGGCAAGTGGACCACCGAGGCGGAGGTCGTCGCGGCCGAACCCGGCAGCACCTTCCGCTGGGCGATGCGCGACAGCTCGGGCCGCCGCCAGGACAGCGTCTGGGCCTTCGACATCGAGGCCGCGGACCACGGCTGCGTCCTGGTGCACCACTTCCGGATGGGAGCGCCCACCGAAGGCATCCGCGGCATCACCGCCGACATGGACGCCACCGAGCGGCAGCGGTTCTTCGCCGACTGGTCGGCCAAGTTGGACGCCGACATGGCCGCCACCCTGCAGCGCGTCAAGAAGGTCATCGAGGCCGGCTGACCGGCACGCCGCACGACGAAAGGCCCGGAACCCCGACTCCCTTGGCGGTTCCGGATTCCGAACCCCCTGAGTTCTCCGCAGCGACCGGCGAGAGGGTGCACACAACATGCTGCTGCAGCGCATAGCAAACCGTGGAATCAGGCTGGGGACGCTCTTCGACCGTGCCGCGTCCCGGCATCCCACGAACGTCATGATCTTCGACCACGACCTGGACGTGGCACCGGACCTCGGCCGCCGCGCGACCGTCGCGGAAATGGCGGACCTGGTCGCCGAGCAGGCATCGCGGCTCTGGGCGGCCAAGGTACGCCCCGGCGAACGCGTCGTGATCCACAAGTCCGACAGCTTCGACATCACCCTGCTCGCCTGCGCCGCCGCCCGGATCGGCGCGGTGCCGGTGCTGCTCTCCCCCAAGCTCGACGGCGCCACGGTCGCCGAGCTGGTCCGCCGGGCCGACCGGCCCCATCTCCTCACCGACGGCGCCAAGTTGGAGCTTGAACTTCCCGACTCGGTCTTCGACCTGGCGCAGAGCGTGCTGCTCGCCTCCGGCCGGCACGAGCGTGCCGTCGAACTCGCCCGCTTCGCCGGGGCCCGGCGCGTCGACCCGGTCACCATGCCGCCCGACCACCCCACGCTGATCACCCACACCTCCGGGACGACCGGAGTGCCCAAGCTGGCCGTGCACACCGGACGCACGCTCCAGGCGCGCTACCGCCCCCAGCGGATGGCGATCGCGGCCGTCATCCGCAAGCGCGAGACCATCGCGATGCATGTCTCCTTCGTGCACTCGCGGCTGTTCACCGCCCTTGCCATCTCCCTGCTCAACGGCTTCCCCATCGTCGTACTGAACGACTCGGACCCCAAGCGGGCCGCCGACCTCTTCGTGCAGCTGCGCCCCGGCATCCTGGAGGCGCACCCCAACTCCTTCATGCGCTGGGAGGAGTTGGCGGACGACCGGCGCGGTCCGCTGGCCAACGTGAAGCTGTTCAGCAGCACCTTCGACGCCATCCACCCGCGCACCGTCCACCGGCTGCTCCGTGCGTCGCGGCGCAGGGCACCGCTGTTCGGCCAGCTGTACGGGCAGAGCGAGGTGGGTCCCACGGTCGTGCGTGCCTTCACCAGGCGGCACCGGCCGGACGACGACGGGCGCTGCGTCGGCGTGCCCTTCCCCGGGATGACCGACGTCCGCGTGGTCAGCCGCGACGGTCAGCCGCCGTCGGAGCGGAACCCCGGCCACATCGAGGTGCGCAGCGACGGGCGCATCATGACGTACCTGGGTGAATCCGAGCGCTACGCACGGCAGTTGAGCGACGGCTGGTGGCGGATGGGCGACGTGGGCTACCGGACCAAGCGGGGCTGCCTGCATCTGCTCGACCGCGAGGTCGACCTGATCCCCGGCTTCGGCTCCACCCTCGCGGCCGAGGACGCCCTGCTCGCGAAGCTCGACCGGCTCTCCGAGGTGATCATCGTGCCGAGCGAGGACGGCGCCGCCGTACCCGTGGTGTGCACCAAGGACGACGAGCCGGTGAGCCTCGCCGAGTGGCGCAGGGCCGTGGCCGGTCTTCCCGCGATGGCCGACCCGGTGCACTGGCGGCTCGCGGACCTGCCGCAGACCGCGACCACGAAGATCAAGCGTCTCGAACTGGCGAAGCTGCTGACGGCAGCCGCCCAGGCCGAATAGAGGCAGACATGGCGAGGATGATCATCGTCGGGGGCGGTATCGGCGGGCTCGCGGCCGCCGTCGCCGTCGCCCGGCGCGGGCACCACGCGGTCGTACTGGAACGCTCCGCCGACTTCGCCGAGATCGGCGCCGGGATCCAGCTGGCCCCCAACGGCCTGCACGCGCTCGACCGGCTCGGTCTCGGCGAGGCCGTGCGCGACTGCGCGGTGCACATCGACGAACTGCGGTTCATGGACGGGGTGAGCGGCGAGCATGTGACGAGCATGCCGCTCACCGGCGAGTACCGGCGCCGGTTCGGCAGTCCGTACGTCGTCGTGCACCGCGGCGAGCTGTACCGGCTGCTCCTTGATGCCTGCCGTCGCTCGGGCGCGGTCGAACTGCGCGCCGCCAGCCAGGTCACCGGCTACCGCCAGGACGACGCGAGCGCGACCGCCCTGCTGGCGGACGGGACAGGGGTCACCGGTGACGCGGTGATCGGGGCCGACGGGATCAGGTCGGCGATCCGCGGGCAGCTCGTCGGCGACGGCGAACCGCGCGTCGTGGGCATCACCGTGTACCGGACGGTGGTCCCGATGGAGCGGGTCCCCGAGGAGCTGCGGTGGAACGCCGTCACCTGGTGGGCAGGCCCAGGCCGGCACTTCGTGCACTACGCGATCGCCGGCGGCCGCTACCTCAACCTCGCCCCGAGCATCGAGAACGGGGTCACCGAGGCGTTCGCCGGAGTGCCGGTGGCGGCGCCTGAGGTGCACAGCGCCTTCGCCGGTCTCGGCGACACGGCCCGACGGCTGCTTGCCCTGGGCGAGGACTGGAAGTCGTGGTCGCTCGTCGACCGCGATCCGGTGGACCGCTGGACCGACGGACGCGTCGCGCTGCTCGGCGACGCCGCCCACCCGATGCTGCACTACGCCGCCCAAGGCGCCTGCCAGGCGCTGGAGGACGCCGTGCTCCTCGGCGACCTGCTCGACGACCCGGCCGACACGATCGGCGAACGGTTCGAGAAGTACGCCGCCGAACGGCGCGATCACACCGCACGGATCACGCTCGCCGCGCGGGCGAGCACCCGCCTGTGGCACCCCGCTGGGCCCGAAGCGAGAGCGAGGAACGCGATGCTGTCCGCCATGTCCGCGACACAGCTGCACGACCACGTCGCGTGGATGCACTCAGCCCCCGAATCCGGCGCCCGGGGCGTGCGGCCATGAGCGGCGGACATGCCGAAGTGTGCATCGTCGGGGCGGGACCCCGGGGTCTGTGCGTCCTGGAGCGGCTGTGCGCCAACGAGCGCACGGCACCGTCATACGCGTCGGTGACCGTGCACGTCGTCGACCCGGCCGCACCCGGCGCCGGCGCCGTCTGGCGCACGGACCAGTCGCACCACCTGCTCACCAACACCGTGGCCTCGCAGATCACCGTGTTCACCGACGACGACACACGGATCGAAGGGCCCATCGAGCCGGGACCGAGCCTGTACGAGTGGGCCGACGGCGTGGCCCGCTGGGGCGAACCGGACACGTACGACGAGCAGATCCTCGCCGAGGCACGCGCGCTCGGCCCGGACTCCTATCCCACCCGCTCCCTGTACGGCCAGTATCTGCGGGACTCCTTCCGGCGGGTGGCCGCCCGCGCTCCCGAGCACGTCACCGTCCGGGTGCACCGCTCGCGGGCCGTGGCGATGGCGGACACCAGCGGTACGCCCGGTGGACCGCAGGGCGTCCGGCTCGCGGACGGCACCCGGATCCACGACCTGGACGCCGTGGTCCTTGCGCTCGGTCACCTCCCGGCGCAGTTGACGGCCCGTCAGGAACGCACCGCGAGTCTGGCGCGCATCCACCACCTCACCTACGTCACGCCGGCCAACCCCGCCGACGTGGACACGGAGTTCGCCGCACCCGGCGAGCCGGTCCTGCTGCGCGGGCTCGGCCTCAACTTCTTCGACTACATGGCCCTGTTCACCATCGGCCGCGGCGGCGTCTTCGAGCGGACCGGCGACCGTCTGGTCTACCGCCCGTCGGGCCGCGAGCCGCAGCTGTACGCCAGCTCGCGCCGCGGGGTCCCGTACCACGCGCGCGGACAGAACGAGAAGGGCGCGTTCGGCCGCCACACCCCGCGGCTCCTGACACCGCCGGTGATCGCCCGGCTGCGCGGGCGGGCCCAGGAGGGCGAGCGCGTGCACTTCGAGGCGGACGTGTGGCCGCTGATCGCCGCGGAGGTGGAAGGCGTCTACTACGGGACGCTGCTGACCTCGCGCGGCGACGATCCCGAGCCGTTCGTCTCGCGCTACCTGGCCGCGTCGCCACCGCGCCGGGCGGCGCTCCTGGACGAGCACGCCATCGGCGCCGACGACCGCTGGGACTGGGACCGCCTGGCCCGGCCGTGGCTCGGGCACGACTTCGCCGACCGGGAGGAGTTCCACGGCTGGCTGCTCGCCTACCTGCGGCAGGACGCACGGGAGGCGCGGACCGGGAACGTGAGCAGCCCGCTGAAGGCCGCCCTCGACGTACTGCGGGACCTGCGCAACGAAGTGCGTCTTGTGGTCGACCACGGCGGTCTCGAAGGCGGATCCCACCTGAACGAGCTGGAGGCCTGGTACACGCCGCTCAACGCGTTCCTCTCCATCGGCCCGCCGGTCTCCCGGATCGAGGAGATGGCCGCGCTGATCGAGGCGGGCGTCCTGGAACTCACCGGACCCGGCACACAGATCTGGATCGACACCGAAGAAGGGGCCTTCGTCGCACGGTCGTCGTTCGTCCCCGGAGAGCGCGTGCGGTCCCGGCACCTCATCGAGGCCCGGCTGCCGCTGCCCGACGTGCGCCGCACCGCCGATCCGCTGCTGCGGCATCTGCTGATCACCGAGCAGTGCAGCCCCTACCGCATCGACGGCGACTGCGGGGTCAGCCACGAGACTGGTGGCCTCGCCGTCACCGAGCGGCCGTGCCGGGTCGTCGACGGACAAGGCCGCGCGCACCCGCGGCGGTTCGCCTACGGCGTCCCCACCGAGTCGGTGCACTGGGTGACGGCCGCCGGCGTCCGGCCCGGCGTCGACTCGGTGACGCTGGGCGACGCCGACGCCATCGCGCGCGCCGTACTGTCCCTCGCCCCGGCCCGACAGGCCCCCGAGCAGCGGGCCGTGGCCCCTCGCGAAGGCGATACGTCTCTCACGGGAGTGATCGTATGACCGACGCACTCGTCGACGCCGGACTGCTTTCCCCGGTCCGGGCCGGCACACCGGCCGAGGCCGCGGTGTCCGACACGGCCTGGCTGCAGGCCATGCTCGACGCCGAGGCCGCGCTCGCCCGGGCCCAGGCCCGGCTCGGCGCGGTCCCGCACACCGCGGCCGAGGCGATCACCCGGGCCGCCCGCGCCGAGCGGCTCGACCTGCGGGCGATCGCGGTCGGCGCCCGGGAGACCGCCAACCCCGTGGTCGGCCTGGTGCGGGCGCTGACCGACGCGGTCAAGGCCGAGGCCCCGACGGCGGCCGAGTTCGTGCACCGGGGGTCCACCAGTCAGGACGTCTTCGACACGGGCGCGATGCTGGTGGCCCGGCGCACCCTGCGGCTCATCCGGTGCGACCTCGCGGCGACGGCCGAGGCACTGGCACGCCACGCGGCCGAGCACCGCGACACCCCGATGGCGGGACGCACCCTGGCCCTGCACGCGGTGCCGACGACCTTCGGCCTGAAGGCCGCGGGCTGGCGGCAGTCGGTCCTCGACGCCGACCGGCGCCTCGCCGTCGTGGACGCTTCGCTGCCCGTGGCGCTCGGCGGCGCCGCGGGCACCCTCGCCGGCTATCTGGCATCGGCGCGGCTCAGCGGGCCTGCGGCCGATGCCTATCCCGACCGGCTGATCGAGGCGTTCGCCGACGAGACGGGGCTCGCCAGGCCGGTGCTGCCCTGGCACGCCCTGCGCACGCCGATGGCCGACCTGGGCGCGGCCCTGGCGTTCACCGCCGGGGCGCTCGGGAAGATCGCGGTCGATGTGCAGTCCCTGGCGAGGACCGAGGTCGCCGAGGTCGCCGAGCCGGGCGGGCCGGGGCGGGGCGTTTCGTCGGCCATGCCCCACAAGCGCAACCCGGTCCTCGCCACGCTGTTGCGCAGCGCGGCGCTCCAAGTGCCGCCCATCGCCACCGGCCTGACGCAGTGTCTGCTCTCGGAGGACGAGCGTTCCGCGGGCGCCTGGCACGCGGAGTGGCAACTGCTGCGCGAATGCCTCCGCCTGACCGGCGGTTCCGCCCACACGGCGGTGGAGCTGGCCCGTGGCCTGCGGGTGAGCCCCCGGCGGATGCGGGAGAACCTGGGTCTCACCGGTTCCCGGATCGTCGCCGAGCGCGTCGCCGCTGCCCTCGCGCCCCTGCGGGGTGCGGCGGAGGCGAGGAGCCTGCTCGACGGGGCGTCCCGCGAGGCCGAGGAGAGCGGTCGGCCGCTGGCCGAGGTCCTCGGTGCCGTACCCGGTCTCGGGCTCGGCGCCGGGGAGCTCGCGGAGCTGTGCGACCCGACCGGTTACACGGGTGCCGCGGGGCCGCTCGTCGACCGGGCGCTGCGGGCCGCGGCCCCTCCGGCGCCCTGACGGAACGTACGCACCCGAACGCGCCGACGCCAGCTTTATCTTATACACAGCTGACGCGTCCGACGACCATGCAATGGTAGATAACGTTGGTCTCCGTA
>NZ_JBHYIG010000050.1:0-39391 GCF_042740015.1 Streptomyces sp. NPDC059037 | reverse complement strand
CAGGACAGGACCCCGCACCGCCCGGCCCGCGCTAACGAAGACGCCCCCGCTTCGCCTCCATCGCCGCCCGCCCCTCCGCGCCCCGCATCTTCCACACGCGGCGCATGTCCGCACGGACGCGTGCGTCCGTCTTGGCGACGATCCGCTGGTTCTCGCGCATCAGCTTGCGGTAGCTGTCGAGACGGCGTTCCGGCAGTGTGCCGTCCTCCAGGGCGGCGAGCACCGCGCAGCCGGGCTCGGCGGTGTGCGCGCAGTCCTGGAAGCGGCAGTCCCGCGCCAGGTCCTCGATCTCGGAGAAGACCTGGCCGACACCCGATCCGGCGTCGTACAGGCCCACGCCGCGCAGGCCCGGTGTGTCGATGAGGACTCCGCCGCCGGGCAGCACCAGGAGGTTGCGGGTCGTCGTGGTGTGGCGGCCCTTGCCGTCCACGTCACGGGCGGCGTTGACGTCCATGACGTCCTCGCCGACCAGCGCGTTGGCCAGCGTCGACTTGCCCGCTCCGGACTGGCCGAGCAGCACGGACGTACCGCCGGCGACGACGGCCGCGAGGATCTCGACGCCTTCGCCGGTGGTGGCGCTGACGGGGAGCACCTGGACGCCGGGGGCCGTCGTCTCCACGTCCTCGACGAGATAGGACAGGCCCGTGGCGTCCGGCACCAGGTCGGCCTTGGAGAGGACGACCACCGGCTGGGCGCCCGATTCCCAGGCCAGGGCCAGGAACCGCTCGATGCGGCCGAGGTCGAGCTCGACGGCGAGCGAGACCGCGATGATCGCGTGGTCCACGTTGGCCGCGAGAATCTGCCCCTCGGACCGCTTGGAGGAGGTGGAGCGCACGAAGGCGGTGCGGCGCGGAAGGAGCGTACGCACATACCTGGGATCGCCGCCCTCGGGGTCGATCGCGGCCCAGTCGCCGGTGCACACCACCTTCATCGGGTCGCGCGGGACGACGAACTCGGTGTCGGCGCGGACGGTTCCGTCCGGGGTGACCACGTCGCACTGACCGCGGTCGACGCGTACGACACGGCCGGGCAACAGGCCCTGCGCCGCGTACGGGGTGAACTCGGCTTCCCAGTTCTCGTCCCAGCCATAGGGCGCGAGAGGGTGCGAAGACGAAGAAGAAGCCTGCATGGATGCAGAGAGAGAAGACAAGGGGGACCCTTCACAGGGGTGGCCCCGGCGCACGCGCACGCTGGCGCGCGAAGGTGAAGAGGAAGGTCAGCCGGTGACCACGGAGGTGGAATGAACGGACTTCTCGATGCGGGCAGCGCCCATCTCAACGACAGCCATCGGTCACACCTCCTGGTACGTACGGCGGATCAGGGCCGCGTAGAGCGGCCCCTCCGGAACGGCCCCAACGATAGGCGGGCCGCGGCGCGGGGCGCCAGCCCTTTTTCGGCGGCGCGCCACGCGGCGCCCAAGCGGCGCCCAAGCAGCGCCCTACGAGGACGGCAGCAGGAATCCGGTCGGCAGCTCGTCCCGCGGATCGACGACCAGGGTGTTGTAGCCGGTGACGTACGCCGTGCCCTCGACCTCGGGGATGACGGCGGACTTCCCATGCACGGTGGTCGAGGCGGCGATGCGGCCGAGGAAGGTGGTGTCGAGGATGCCGTGATTGACGAGCACGGCGTTCTCGGTGAGCTCCCCGCGCGCGGCGAGGGTGGCGATGCGGGCGCTGGTGCCGCTGCCGCACGGGGAACGGTCGACCTGGCCGTCGGCGAAGACGGTGACGTTGCGTTCCTCGACGCGGCCTTCCTCCGTGGCGATCCTGTCGTGGAAGATCACGCCGTACAGGCCGTTGATCCGGGGGTCGTCCGGGTCGGCCAGGGGGTGGTTCTTGGTTACGTGGGTCTTGATCTCGGCGGCCAGGCCGATGAGTTCGGGCAGCCGGTCGCGGGAGACCTCAAGGCCGAGGGTGCGGGTGTCGACCATGGCGTAGAAGGCGCCGCCGTACGCGATGTCGGTGGTGGTCGTGCCCCGCCGGGTGGGCACCGGTACGTCCTGGGCGTGCAGGTAGGAGGCGATGTTGCGGAAGGCGACCCTCGGGTGTCCGTCCGCGGTGTCGCGGACCGTGCAGGTGACGCGGCCCGAGGGGACGTCGATGACGAGCGTGCCGTCGTCGCGCAGCGGAGTGTGGCCCGTGGTGTACGCCCATACGGCCGCGGCGATGGAGCCGTGGCCGCAGGCCGTGCTGAAGCCCTCGCGGTGGAAGAAGACGAGGCCGAAGTCGGCGCCGTCGTCGTCGGGTTCGGTGACGAAGCAGCCGTACATGTCGGCGTGGCCGCGCGGCTCATGGGTCAGCAGTACGCGGATGTCGTCGAGGCGGGCGACGGCGTCGTCGCGCTTGTCGAGGACGGTCGCACCGCGCGGGGGCCGGACGCCGCCGAGGACGATGCGGAAGGGTTCGCCCGCCGTGTGGTAGTCGACGGTGCTGATGAAGCGGGACGGCGCGGTCATGGCTGGCCTCTCGGACGGGCGGGTGGTGGTCGCCGGTTCAGGGTGCCTGACGTGGGGTGGGCGGGGGCGCGGAACGCTGCGATGAAGCGGAACGCCGCGATGAATCCGTACGGCCGTCAGCGCATGGCGAAGGGCGGGGTCAGGGCACCTCCGGGGAGCCGTACTCGCCCATCGCGTCGATGAGCCAGCGCGCGAGGTAGTCGGCGAAGGAGGCCCTCGGGAGCAGGCGGTAGGCCGGTGCGTCGTCTCCATGACTGGCGACCTGCCAGAGGAGTACGGGGATGGGGCCCACCGTGGTGGACACCGCCCGGCCGGGGCCGAAGGTCCGGGGGTGCAGGTCCAGCGGGCAGCCCTTCTCCAGGACCTGCCGGGCGGCCGGTCCTGTCAGCTCCAGCGTGGTGCGGTTCGCCGATACGTCCACCACCGAGCCGGGGTCCGCGCCGAGCGCCTCCCTCAACTCGGCGGCCAGAGCGGCGCCTTCGGCCCGGGAGAGCACGAGCCACTCGTCGGGGCCGAGCCAGGCGGCCGTGTGGGCGCCGGCCGCGGTGGTGTGCCCGCACTGGCGCGGGAGCGGTGTCCCCAGGGTCTGCTCGATGCGGGCGGCCGCTTCGGATGCGGGGTCCACGCGCAGGTTCAGCATCGTGATGAACGGCCGCTCGGTCAGCGCCACGCCGCGGGCGCCGGTGACCGTGGCGGCGCGCATCCGCTCGTCCAGCTGCGCCAGCGGGCTGCGGCGCAGGCGCGTCGGGACGGGGGCGGCCTCGGTCGGCTCAGCCATCTCGCTTGGTCCCTTCGGGGTCGTACAGCACGGAGTCGGCCACCAGGACGGGCACCAGGTCGTCGCCCACCGGGGCGATGAGGGTCTCGCCGATCCTCGCCCGTCCGTCGGCGACGAGGGCGAGGGCGAAGGGACGGCCGAGTGCCGGGCTGTGGTAGCTGGAGGTGACGTGGCCGAGCATCGGCACCGGCCCGTCCTGCGGGGTCAACGGCGTGTCCGGCGCGATGAGTTGGCAGCCCTCGGGCAGCCGCGTCGTACGGTCGGCGGGCAGCAGGCCGACCAGTTGCCTGCGGTCGGCGCGGGCCGTGTCCGCGCGCGTGTAGGACCGGTTTCCGATGAAGTCCTTGCGCCGGGAGACCACCCAGTCCATTCCCGCGTCCTGCGGCGTGACGGTGCCGTCGGTGTCCTGCCCGACGATGATGAAGCCCTTCTCGGCCCGCAGGACGTGCATGGTCTCGGTGCCGTACGGCGTGATGTCGTACGGCCTGCCGATCGCGTCCACCTCCTCCCAGACGTCGAGGCCGTACCACGCGGATACGTTGATCTCGTAGGCGAGTTCACCGGAGAAGGAGATCCGGCAGACGCGGGCCGGGATGCCGGAGGCCAGGGTGGTCTCGCGGAAGGCCATGAACGGGAACGCCTCGTTCGACACGTCGATGTCGGGGGCGAGCTGGGCGACGACCTCGCGGGACCGGGGGCCGACGACGGCGATCGTCGACCACTGCTCGGTCACCGATGTGCAGTGGACGTCGAGTTCGGGCCACTCGGTCTGCAGCCACTCCTCCAGCCAGTCGAGGACACCGGCGGCGCCGCCCGTGGTGGTCGTCATGAAGTAGCGGTTCTCTTCGAGGCGCAGCGTCACACCGTCGTCGAAGATCATCCCATCGGGCTTGCACATGACGCCGTAACGGGCCATGCCGGGCTTGAGCTTCTTGAAGGCGTTGGTGTAGACGCGGTTGAGGAACTCGCCCGCGTCCGCGCCCCAGATCTCGATCTTGCCGAGCGTGGAGGCGTCCATGAAGGCCACGCCTTCGCGGGCCGCGCGGCACTCGCGCGCCACCGCCGCGTCCATGCCCTCCCCCGCCCCCGGGTAGTACCACGGCCGCTTCCACTGCCCGACGTCCTCGAACAGCGCCCCGTGGGCCACGTGCCAGGGGTGGATGGAGGTCGTGCGCTCCGGATCGAACAGCTCGCCGCGCTCACGCCCGGCCAGGGCGGCGAAGGCCACCGGCGTGTACGGCGCCCGGTAGGCGGTGGTGCCGATCTCCCCGGGGGACGCGCCCGCGCCGAGCGCCTCGGCGATCACCCCGATCGCGTTGACGCCGGACGTCTTGCCCTGGTCGTTGGCCGTGCCGAGCGAGGTGTAGCGCTTGACGTGCTCGACTCCCCGCATTCCGGCGCCGGTCGACCGCCACACGTCGGCGACGGTGACATCGCGCTGGAGGTCCACGAAGTGGGTGTCCCAGGTGGCGGGGTCTGAGTCGGGGGTGGGGATCAGCCACAGGGCGCGGGTGGCGGGGCGCGCCTCATCGGCGGGGGCCGCGGGTACCGGGACGGGGAATCCGGCGTCCGTCGCGGCCAGCGCACCGGCCCGCCGCCCTTCGGCAAGACCGCTGTCGAGGTCGTACGTCCCGCGGGCCGCACCCACGACGTGCTGGTTGCGTACGCTGCCGTCGGGGACGAAGGCGACCAGGTCCTCGTCCCAGCGGAGCTTGCCCTGGCGCTGGCTGTGCAGGTGCACCACCGGGCTCCAGCCGCCCGAAACGGCGAGCAGGTCGCAGTCGAACGACTCGGGGGCGCCGGTGAGTTGACCGCTGTCGTCGAGGGCCTGGACGGTGACACCGGTGAGGCGCGCATCGCCCGTGGTGTCGACCACGGTGCTGCCCTTCAGCACCCGCACCCCGGTCGCGGCGGCGACCTCGGAGGCGCGGCGGGAGAGGGTGGGGCGCGCGTCGACCACGGCGGCGATGTCGACCCCGGCGGCGTGCAGGTCGGCGACCGTGTCGTACGCGCTGTCGTTGGTCGTGGCCACCACGGCCCGCGAACCCGGGGCCACGGCATACCGGTTGAGGTAGGAGCGCACGGCCGCGGCGAGCAGCACTCCGGGGCGGTCGTTGCCGGCGAAGACCAGCGGGCGCTCGTGCGCGCCGGTCGCGAGGACCACCTGGCGGGCCCGTATGTGCCACAGCCGTTGGCGCGAGACGCCTTCGGACGGGTCGGGGGCGTCGGCGCCGAGGTGGTCGGTGCGTCGCTGCAGGGCGAGCACGTAGTTGTCGTCGTAGCTGCCGAATGCCGTGGTGCGGGGCAGCAGGACGGCCTCGGGGGCGGCTTCGAGTGCCGCGCGGGTGTCGGCGACCCAGTCGAGGGCGGGCCGTGCGGCGACCGTCTCGGTGCGTCCGGAGAGAAGCGAACCGCCGGGCTCCGGCTGGTCGTCGAGGAGGATCACGCGGGCGCCGGACTCGGCGGCGGTGGCGGCCGCCGCGAGTCCCGCCGGTCCCGCGCCGACCACGAGGACGTCGGTGTGCACGTACTTCTTGTCGTAGACGGCGGGGTCGGGGGTCGGGTCGAGCCGGCCCATCCCGGACAGCGTGGTGGCGGACAGGCCGTCGTACAGCTCCACGGTCGTCGCGGGCAGCATGCCTTCGGAACATGAACCCCCGATCTGCACAAGGGCGTTGGGCTCCTCCACTCCCGCGGCGACGATGCCGCGCGGGCGGCCGCGGTAGAGGGACGGGGCGGCCTCGACGATGCCGTTCGCAAGGATCGCGGATGCGAGGGTGTCGCCGGGGTGGCCGGTCAACTCCCGTCCGTCGACGGTGAAGCGCAGGACGGTGCCGCGGTCGACACGGCCTCCGTCCCTGAGCCGGAAGTGCTCCTTTTCGGTCATCGCTCTCCTCCGGCGGCCGGTGCGGCGAGGTCGGGGCGCGGCTCGTCGAGCCGGTAGGTGGCGAGCACCTCGTAAGTGGCCGTGTCGCGCAGGGCGTTGAACCAGCGGCGGCAGCCGTGGGCGTGCATCCACCGTTCGGCGAAGGGACCCTTGGGGTTGTCGCGGTAGAAGACGTACTCGGCCCACTGCCGGTCGTCGAGCTCCGCGGGCTTCTCCGGGTAGGGGACGTGGG
This sequence comes from Streptomyces sp. NPDC059037, assembly GCF_042740015.1. NCBI lineage: Bacteria > Bacillati > Actinomycetota > Actinomycetes > Kitasatosporales > Streptomycetaceae > Streptomyces > Streptomyces sp. NPDC059037. Next base: position 33,039 of record NZ_JBHYIG010000050.1, on the reverse strand, counting down.
CCTGTCCCCCGTAGTGGTATTCGGTCTCGTCGCGCGGGCCGCACCATGGGCAGGTGATCAGCAGCATCGGATCCTCCTCTCAGTGGGCCACGGCGGCGGCGCCGTGTTCGTCGATCAGTGCGCCCGTGGTGAAGCGTTCGAGGGCGAAGGGGGCGTTGAGGGGGTGCGGTTCGCCGGTGGCGATGGTGTGGGCGAAGGTCAAGCCCGCGGCCGGCGTCGCCTTGAAACCGCCGGTGCCCCAGCCGCAGTTGACGTAGAGGTTCTCCACGGGCGTCGCGCCGATGACCGGCGATGCGTCGGGGGTGACGTCGACGATGCCGCCCCAGGTGCGCAGCACATGCGCGCGGGCGAAGACGGGGAACAGCTCGACGGCGGCGGCCATCTGACGCTCGATCACATGGAAGGAGCCACGCTGCCCGTATCCGTTGTACGCGTCGACGCCCGCGCCCATCACCAACTCGCCCTTGTGCGCCTGGGAGACGTACACATGGACGTGGTTCGACATGACGACGGTGGGGTGGACCGGCTCGTGCAGTTCGGAGACGAGCGCCTGCAGCGGATGGGACTGCACCGGCAGCCGGACGCCCGCCCGTTCGGCGAGCACGCTGCTGTGCCCGGCCGCCGCGAGCCCGACCCGCCCGGCGTGGATGCGCCCGAGGTTGGTCTCGACGCCGACGACCCGGTCGCCGTCCTTGAGGAATCCGGTGACCTCGCAGCCCTGGATCAGGTCCACGCCCATCTCGTCGGCCCGGCGGGCGAGCGCCCAGGCGACGTGGTCGTGCTTGGCGATGCCGGCCCGCGGCTGGAAGGTGCCGCCGAGCACCGGATGGCGGGTGTGGGGCGAGACGTTGAGGATGGGGCAGACCTTGGCGACCTCGTCCGGGTCGAGCCACTCGGCGTCGACGCCGTTGAGGCGGTTGGCGTTGGCGCGGCGCACGCCTTCGCGTACGTCCTGGAGCGTGTGCGCGAGGTTGAGCACGCCGCGCTGGCTGAACAGGAAGTCGTAGTCGAGCTCTTCGGGGAGCCGCTCCCACAGCCTCAGCGCGTGTTCGTAGATCCCCGCGCTCTCGTCCAGGAGGTAGTTGGAGCGGATGATCGTGGTGTTGCGGGCCATGTTGCCGCCCGCCAGCCAGCCCTTCTCCAGTACGGCGACGTTGGTGATGCCGTGGTTCTTGGCGAGGTAGTAGGCGGTGGCCAGGCCGTGGCCGCCGGCGCCGACGATGACGACGTCGTACGACGAGCGGGGTTCGGGGGTGCGCCAGAGGAAGTCGGGGTGCTCCGGCAGCGGCTCGGCGGTCATGCCGCGGCTCCGTTCGGGTGGGGCAGGTGGGGGTAGAGAGGGAAGGCGGCGGCGAGCTTCTCGACCCGGTCGCGCAGCAGGCCCGCGCGCTCGTCACCGAACCTCTCGTCCTTCAGCGCCTCGGCGATGATGTCGGCGACCTCGCGGAACTCCGTCTCGCCGAAGCCGCGGGTGGCCAGGGCCGGGGTGCCGATCCGCAGGCCCGACGAGACCATCGGGGGGCGCGGGTCGAAGGGCACGGCGTTGCGGTTGACGGTGATGCCGACGCGGTGCAGGCGGTCCTCGGCCTGCTGTCCGTCGAGTGCCGAGTTCCGCAGGTCGACGAGGATCAGATGGACCTCGGTGCCGCCGGTCAGGACCGTGATCCCGGCCTCGGCCACGTCGTCGGCGAGCAGCCGTCCGGCGAGGATGCGGGCGCCGTCCAGGGTGCGCCGCTGCCGCTCCTTGAACTCCTCCCCCGCCGCCACCTTGAAGGCCACCGCCTTCGCCGCGATGACATGTTCCAGGGGGCCGCCCTGCTGGCCGGGGAACACCGCCGAGTTGATCTTCTTGGCCAGGGCGGCCCTGCTGAGGATCACCCCGCCGCGCGGCCCGCCGAGGGTCTTGTGCGTGGTGGTCGTGACAACGTCCGCGTACGGAACGGGACTTGGGTGCAGTCCGGCCGCGACGAGCCCGGCGAAGTGCGCCATGTCGACCATCAGATACGCGCCGACCTCGTCGGCGATCCGCCGGAACGCGGCGAAGTCGAGACGGCGGGAGTAGGCCGACCATCCGGCGACGATCAGCTTCGGCCGGTGCTCGCGGGCGAGCTCCGCCACCTCGTCCATGTCGATCCGCAGGTCGGATGCGCGGACGTGGTACGGGACGACGTCGTAGAGCTTGCCGGAGTAGTTGATGCGCATGCCGTGGGTGAGGTGCCCGCCGTGCGCCAGGTCCAGGCCGAGGATCGTGTCACCGGGGTCGAGCAGGGCGAACATCGCTGCCGCGTTGGCCTGGGCGCCCGAATGGGGCTGCACGTTCGCGGCCTCGGCGCCGAACAGTTCCTTGACCCGGTCGATGGCCAACTGCTCGATGACGTCGACGTGTTCACAGCCTCCGTAGTAGCGGCGGCCCGGGTAGCCCTCGGCGTACTTGTTGGTCAGCACGGAGCCCTGGGCCTCCATCACGGCGGCCGGTGCGAAGTTCTCCGAGGCGATCATCTCGAGGGTCGACTGCTGACGGTGCAGCTCGGCCTCGACGGCGGCGGCGACATCCGGGTCGATGGCGGCCAGCGGGTGGGCGAGAGAAGAGGCGAGGGACGAGGCGACCGTGGTGATCGACGGGTCCGTCGACGGGTTCGTTGCCATCTGTGCACCATCCTGAGAGCCATCTAATGGGCAACTGATATATCAGCCTGTGCGGTAAAGTATGGGAGCTCGCGGGACAGGTCAAGGGGGCATTGGAGCAAGGGGATTTCATGAAGCAGCTGGACACGGCGCCCAGAGGCGAGGAGCTGTCCCTTGCCGAACGCGCCTACCGCGCCATCCGTGACTGGCTCGTCATGCTCGAGATCCGCCCCGGGGCGCCGATCAACGAGGACCAGCTCGCACAGTCCCTCGGCGTCGGGCGGACCCCTGTGCGCGAGGCGCTCAAGCGGCTTCAGTACGAGCGTCTGATCACGACGTACCCCCGGCGCGGCACCTTCGCCACCGACGTCAACATCACCGACCTGGCCCACATCTCAGAGGTGCGCCAGGAGCTGGAGCCGCTGGCCGCCGCCCAGGCCGCGCGACGCGCCACGGCCGCGGACCGGGCGGCCCTGACGGCGCTCCGGCGGGAGCTGGCCGGCGTGGACTCACGTCCCCACGACCCGGACGAGCTGATGCGCCTCGACCTCCAGGTGCACCGCGCCATCTACGCAGCAACGCACAACCCGTACCTGGAAGACACCCTGGTCCGCCACGACAACCTGGCCACCCGCATCTGGTGCCTGTTCATCGACCGGCTGCCCGGCATGACGGGGCACGTCGTGGAGCACGACCCCTTGCTGAAGGCGATCGTCGACGGCGACCCGGACCAGGCGGCGCGGCTGACCCGCAGCCACGTCGAGGGCTTCGAACGGGCCATTCGCGAAGCCATTTGAGGCGCTGAGGCGCTGAGCGGCCTGTGCCGGGCGATCTGACGCCGCCCGACCGGCCTCCCTCGGTCGATCGGCCCGTCAGCCGGTCACCGAGCGGCCTCCTCGCGGGGCCGCTCGGTCTCCGCCGCCGCCCGCGCCCGGCGCACGGCTGCCGCCGGCGTCGGCGCCAGCGTCCTGCGGAGGTTCGTCCGCAGCGTCGACGCCGCGTCGAGCACGTAGTTCTGCCGGACCTTCCAGGGGCTATTGTCGCCCTGCCGGGGGAAGGCGTCGATCGACCGCTGGACGTATCCGGAGGCCAGGTCGAGCAGCGGACGTTCGTTCAGGGCGCCCGTCGGTGTCGGCTCCACCGCCGCGTAGTCGTTCTCCCGCATGTGGTTGAGGACCTTGCACACCAGGCGGGACGTGAGGTCGGCGCGCAGTGTCCAGGAGGCGTTGGTGTAGCCGATGCACACCGCGAAGTTGGGTACGCCGGTCAGCATCGCGCCGCGCCACACGAACTGGCGCCTCAGCTCGACCGGTTGGCCGTCGACGCTGGGTGAGATGCCGCCGAACGCGAGCAGTTGGAGCCCCGTGGCCGTCACGACGACGTCGGCCTCCAGGACACGGCCGGACTTCAGGCGGATGCCCTCGGGCACGAAGCGGTCGATGTGGTCGGTGACGATCTCGGCCGCGCCCGTCTTGAGGACCTTGAACAGATCGGCGTCGGGCACCGCGCACAGCCGCTGGTCCCACGGGTCGTACGCCGGGGTCAGATGGTCGGCGACCAGCCGGTCGTCCTTGACGATGCGCTTGTTGAGGCCGGTGAGCACGCGCCGTGCCGCCTTCGGGCTGCGGCGGCAGAACTGGTAGAGGCCGATGGCGAAGAGGATGTTCTTCGTCCGTACGACCCGGTGGGCCGCGCCCGCGGGCAGTACGGCACGGATGCCGTCGGCAAGGCGGTCCCGCGATGGCAGCGAGCCGATCCAGGTCGGGGAGCGCTGCAGCATGGTGACGTGCGCGGCGCTCTGCGCCATCGCGGGCACCAGCGTGACGGCGGTGGCACCGCTGCCGATGACCACGACCCGCTTGTCGGTGTGGTCGAGGTCCTCGGGCCAGAACTGCGGGTGCACGACCGTGCCGGAGAACGAGTCGACGCCCTCGAACTCGGGGGTGTGCCCCTGGTCGTAGTTGTAGTAACCCGCGCAGGAGTAGAGAAAATCGCAGGTGACGGTGGCCGGCGTGCGCTGTCCGTCCGCATCCGTGCGCTCCAGCGTCACGGTCCAGCGTGCCGTCTCGCTCGACCAGTCGGCGGCGACGACCTTGGTGCCGTAGCGGATCCGGCGGTCGATGCCGAACTCCGCTGCAGTTTCCTTGATGTAGCTCAGGATGGACCGGCCGTCGGCGAGCACCTTCGAGTCGCGCCAGGGCTTGAAGGCATAGCCCAGCGTGAACATGTCGGAGTCCGAGCGCACGCCCGGATAGCGGAACAGGTCCCACGTCCCGCCCATGGACTGCCGCGCCTCGATGATCGCGTACGAGCGCTCCGGGCACTCGGTCTGCAGCCGGTAGGCGGCGCCGACACCGGAGAGACCCGCGCCCACGATGACGACGTCGATGTGCTCGGCCGGTGCCCCGGAGCCCGCGGTCCTTGAGTCTGCGCTTTGCGTCATGGTCCTCAGTGTCCGGAAGCACACCCGCCAGGAATTGACCCGGGACGACAGATCTTTGACCCTGTACGACATGTCCGTGATCAGATCGGCGGGGCTGCGCGGCTTCCGTGCCACGGTGGCGGAGCTGGGCGGTGACGCCGAGGCCTATGCCCGGCAGGCGGGCTGCCCGACGGCCGCGCTCGACACGGACGATCTGCTCGTCCCCGAAGAGGCGATGGCCACGGTACTCGAGCTGGCCGCCGCCGATCTCGGTTGCCCGGACCTGGGCCTGCGGATCGCGGCCCGGCAGGACCTGGGGATGCTCGGCGCCCTCGCCCTCGCCATCCAGAACTCAGCGACCCTCGGGGACGCCCTGGAGTGCACCACGCGCTATCTCTTCGTGCACGCACGCTCGCTGAGCCTCAGCCTGGAGCCCGATCCGTACGGCACTCCCGGGGTGGCGGCGCTGCGGTACGGCGTGCGCGACGGCGTTCTCCAGGGCGTGGAGGCCCCGCCCCAGGGCATCGACCTCTCCCTCGGCTTCATGCACCGGGCGATCGGCTACCTCGTCGGCCACCCTTACGGGCTCGGCTCCGTGGAGCTGCCGCACCCCCTCCTGGCCCCCCTCTCCACGTACGAGGACTTCTTCGGCGTACCCGTGAAGGGGAACCGCCCGGCGGCGCTGCTCCGTGTCCCGCTGAGCCTGGCCAACCGGTCGCTCGGCGGCTCCAACGCCGAGCTGCGCCGCCTCGCCCTCGCCTATCTCGACGAGCAGTCGCTCAGGGAGCGCACGGACGTGGTCGGCCGGGTCCGCGCCGTCGTCGCGCGCTCGCTGGGCACTGCGCCTCCCGAGATCGACACTGTCGCCCGACTCCTGAAGGTCCACCCGCGGACCCTGCAGCGGCGGCTGCGCGACGAGGGCACGACGTTCGCCGGGATCATCGACACGGAACGCCGCGGCGCCGCCCGCCGCTACCTCACGACAACCGACCTCCCGCTGGGCCAGATCGCCCTGCTCCTCGGCCTCTCCGAACAGTCGGCCCTCAACCGCTGCTGCCGCCGCTGGTGGGGGGCGACGCCGCGGGCGGTGCGGCGCGGAGAGGTCTCGGGCGTCTGAGGCGATCAGGCAGCCGGGGTGCCCTTGTCCGTGTCCGTGTCCGTGTCCGTGTCCGTGAGCAGTCGCGTACGGAAGAGATCGAGGACCTCGTCGAGCGCGGACCGGGTCGGCTGGCCCGGCTCGTCGATGAGGTGCTCGGTCAGGACGGAGTGCGGCGGCAGGACGGCATCGGGGTTGGCGTCCCTGTCGTCGAGCTCGACGGCGGTGAACGCGTCGCCGAGCTGCTCGCGCAGGAAGGCGAAACGGTCGCCCGGAACCAGCCGGTCGCCGCGGAAGCGCATCCCGAGCACCCGGAGCCCGTCCCGCTCGCAGCGGCCCTTCACCACGGCGAGCTCATCGGCGGAGATGTCGATGCCGCAGGCACGGCGGGAGTTGACGGCGAGCGGCAGCGAGGGCTGTGAGAGGACCGGGGCGAGCAGCCGTTCGTCGGTGGCCATCGCCAGGGCGAAGCCGCCGGTGAGGCACATGCCGACGGCGCCGACCCCGGGGCCGCCGCACCGCTCGTGCTCGTGCGCTGCGAGGGCGCGCAGCCAGCTGACCACGCGTGAGCTGCGGCCGGTGGCGAGCAGGGTGAACTCCCGGCTCACACAGACCTTCAGGGCGGTCGACGCCGCGTAGAGCCCTGCCTTCAGCTGCCCATGGGTCTTGGGGTCGGGGTCGAACCCGGGTTTCCCGAACAGCACGGGGAGCACCGCCGTGCAGCCGATGGCGGCCACCTGCTCGGCGAACGCGAGGACCTTGGGCGTGATGCCGGGTATCTCCGCCATCACGATGACGGCGGGCCCTTCCCCGCGCCGCAGAACCCTGCGGGTGGTGCCCTCGTGTGTGAAGAGACCCCGGGTGAACCCCGTGAGGTCATGGTCGGCCATGCGATACGCCCTTCCAACTCGGCTCCGGCCAGGGGACATTGCCGTACGACGACGACTGCCCGGGCCCGCTTCCGGCGGCCATGATGACGGAGTGACACTCAATCCGGCCACTGCGGCGATCATCGGAATGAGCCTGGGCGCCGTTGCCTCCTTCTCGGGGGCGTGGCTCACCCAGCACGCGACGAACAAAAGAGAGCGTGAGAACCGTGTCTGGACACGGTGCATGGAGGTCTACGAGGAGGCCATGATCGTCGTCCACCGGCTCGGCGACCTGCGCGCGGAGCTGTCCGTGGCGGGGAAGTGGCCGGACGGCACCCGTGCGGCGGTGGCCGATGCCCATGTTCTGGCGGCCCGCCTTGAGATCTACGCGAGCAGCACGGTCCTCGACGCGCACTGGGCCACGTTCCAGGCGCTGCGCTCCTGGATCGAGGCATGGCAGGACTGGGACAGTCAGGAGGGGACCAATCCACGGGTGAGCCGGACGGACCCGCGGTGGCGGGAATTCACCGAGCTCGTCAAGAAATCGGAGGAGGCCGACCGTCAATTCCTGCGCATCCTGCGCAAGGAGGTGCACGGGGAGAGAAAGGAGCGCGGGGTGGTGCGGAAGTGGCGTCCTTTCCGGCGCACGAGTACGGAATGATCTCCTGGGCAGGTTCTTGACTCCGCTTCTTTCCGGCCCGGATCACGATTCTTCCCAATCTTCCCAAGTCGCTTCCGGGAAAGGATTCTTGTCCGGTCGCTCCCTGCCGGGAACCAGTCGTGGCTACCATTGCATATTCCCGACGCAATGGCGCCAGACGTTCCTGGGATCGGACGGGGGGACGAACCCATGACGCATCACAAGCACCTGGTCCAGATCTTCCGGAGCAACCGCCGCATCGGCTCCGGCGTCCGTCTCACCAAATACTTCGCGCTCACCGCCGCGCACTGCCTGGGCGATGACGAGGAGAAGGGAAAGCGGCCGGTGATGCTCCGGCTGCCCGGTGGAAGGCGGCTGGAGGGCGAGGTGAAGGAATTCGATCTCCTCTCCGACATGGCCCTGGTACGGATCGTCTTCCGGAAGGGCGAAGGCGTCGCGCTGCCCGGTGTCCTTTTCGGCACCGCACGGCGGCACGACTCCTGGGCGGCCACGCACCGGCCGCCGGGAAACGGCGTCGGGCTGCGGGGAACCGTCGCCCACGTATCCGTCATCTACCAGAGCACACGTGACCAGGCCGTCAATTCCCACCGGCTGCGGCACGACGGCTCGTGCGACGTCCGCAAGTACTCCGGCAGCCCCATCGACCTCACGGAGCCCGACCGCCCGCCGGTCGTTCTCGGTCTGCTCGTCGCACGGCCCGCCACCACGGACGCCCCGGCGGACATGCTCTTCGCCGGCACGATCGAGGAGGCGGTGCGGAGATTCGATCTGTTCAAGTTCCGCCTGCTGCGCGCACAGCAGACACCACCGGACCCGGACGACATCTACACCGTCGTCCAGGACCCGCAGGCGGAAGCGCTTGCCCGGAAGGACCGCACGGTGCCGGCCGAACTGGAGAGGGCCGGCGTGAACGGCTATGTGAACCTGCGCTGGCACCACCGGCCGTGACGGGCCCGGCAGGCGTGGCGAACGCCCGTCACCTGGAGGGGACATGACGACGAATGTGAATCTCAGCGAGGCGATATCGGCGGCGGAGGACGCCCTTCTGACGCACGAGAGGCCCTGGCCCGACATCGAGTGCACGCTCGCGGGCTATGTGGAACGCCTCAGCCATCCCGAAGCGCCCTACGCGCCCCGCAGCACCGCCGCGGTCAAGCACATCCACCTCGCCCAGCTGCTCCTCGCGCTCGGCATGCGGGAACTCTCCCTGGCCGTCGCCAATGTGACCCTGCGTCATATGGAGCTCACCGAGGCGGACCGCGAGGAGTTCACGGCCGACACCTGGAACGAACTCGGCTCGCTCCTCGCGGAACACGACGATCTCGACCGGGCCCGTCTTGTCCTCAACTGCGCACTGAGCAGGGCACAGCGCACGGCCGCCCCCGAACTCGCCCGGATTCTCGCGAACTTGAGCGCCGTGAGCCTGCGCGCCGGGCATCTGGGGGATGCCAAGGTCTGGGCACAGAAGGCGGTCGCCGTACTGGGGATGTACTGGGGCGGCGACCCGGAGGCACGGCTCACCGCCGACTGGGTGCGCGTCGAGGTGGCCTCGATCCAGCGCGACACGGCCGAACTCGCGCGCACACTCGGGGCGTTCGCCGACTCCGTGGACCGGTTCACCAGCTCCAAGGACGAGGACCACCCCAAGGCCATCGCGGCCAGGTCGGCGCTCGCGGCGGCGCGTTTCCAGGCGGCCAGGGCGGTGCAGGACGAGGCGCGGAGCGAGGCGGAGCTCGGCGAACTGGAGATCGCGCACTTACGCGCGTCGGCCCTCCTGGGCATCGATCACCAGCAGACGCTGATCGCCCAAGCGGCCCTCGCCGCAGCCGAGTTCGACGCCGCCGACGGCGCGGAACTGAGCGTGCTGCGCAGGAAGCAGGCGGTGGCGCTGCTCGAAGCGGCCTCATCAAGGGCGTCGGAGACGCTGGGCCGTGACCATGCGCAGGCCCGCGCGCTGCGTACCGCGCTCGCGGATCTGCGGGTCGCCGCGACGCCGCCCGGCGAACTCGACTACCGCATCGAGCACACCTACACCCCGCAGGAGAACGAGGCCCGCAACCAGGCCAAGAGCAGGGCGCTGCGGCGAGAGAACAATGTGATCAGGCTGGTCGCGCATGCGGGCGCGTCGTTCTTGCTGCCGGACCTGCGGCGCTTCCACGACCACGTCATCCACGCCCTGCGGCGGGGCAGTTATTTCTACGCGATCATCGTCAGCCCCTGGAACTCCCTCGCCATCTTCACCAAGCACGACGCGACGGCGGAGCGGCCCAACTCCCACAACATCGTGGACATCGTCGCGGCGAGCGACTACTACAACAAGACCTTCCTTCCCGTGGTCGACGCCTATCGCACGCTGCGCAAGACCTACCGCGACCGGGTCGAGCTGCGGTTCGCGCACATCGACATCCCCGGGTCGACGCTCCTCACGACGGACATGGGGTTCTTCGAGCCCTACATCACGTCCAATCCGGAGCACAGGACCCGGCGCAAGCTCAATGTGATCGAGATGGAGTTCCACAAGGACAGCAGGTACTACGAAGACAGCAAGGCCGAGTTCAAGATCCAATGGGAGCTCGCGAGCACCCTCGACCAGTTCGAGGCGAGCGAGGAGGAGCACAAGACGGCGTTGCGCAACGCCGTGCGCGCCCTGTCCGACGACCAGCTGCGCAAGCCGGGGGCGCCGCTCACCGTCAGGGAAGATGGAGAGCGCCATCCCTGACGCTGCGCAGCACCCCCACCGATCCCACGAACACCGCGTCCGGCAGCGCGTCCAGGTGCCAGAACTCCCAGCGCACGCACCGCTCGGGCTCTCTGACCCGGGGCTCACCGGCGAAGTCCAGGATCTCCACGCCGATCTGCATGTGGTGATTGGCCGCCGGGTCGGGATCGGTGACGCAGGCGACGCGGGTGCCGATCGCGCGCAGCCCCGTCTCCTCCTCAAGCTCCCGGCAGGCGGCACCGGCCAGCGACTCGCCCACTTCGAGATGGCCGCCGGGCAGCCCCCACGTGCCGTGGCCGAAGGTGTTGGCCCGCAGCCCGAGCAGCACGCGGCCGCCCGCCCGGACGATGGCCTGGACCCCTACGCGTACCTGTGTCGTCATGGCGGCCCTCTCACTCGTCCGGGTAAGTGCCGGTGAAATTCTCGATGTTCCTGGACCCCTCGACCGCGGTCGGCAGCTCTTCGGAGCTCTCCGCGAGCCGGTCGAAGAAGTTGCCCATCCGCCGCTCGCCGCTCTCGTCGATGACGACGACCTCGCAGTCCGGATCGATGAAGAAGTAACTGCCCTTACGGCTGCGGTTGCGGTACACGCGCAGGGCGACACCGCGCTCACGGGCGGCGTCCTCGCACCGGTGGACCACGTCCTCGAACTCCTCGTCGCCGAGGGAGAGCCAGTCCCGGTTGTCCGCACCGTAATTGGTCTCGGACATTTGGTACACCTTCCACACGTCGGGCAGGCAGTCGCCCTCGATCAGGTCCAGGACACGGGGCGCCCCCGCGACATTCACCCTGGTCACGACCGTGCCGAGCTTCACGTGGACATGCCGGTGATGCCTGCGCACCTCCCCGAGCAGACGGAGCATCCGCTCCCGGTGCGGCGCGACGCCGGTGCGCAGCGCACGGTGTTCGTCCGCGTCGGCGGACTCCAGGGGCAGCGCGATCCAGGAGAGGCTGGGCAGCACCCGCTCCATCGTCCGCAGCGGGGCGAGGCCGTTGGTGCTCAGGACGACCTTCGGGGAGGAGCCGTCCGCGTCGGGTTCTCGCAGCGCCGCCGCGAGCTCGTCGAGATAGGAGAGCAAGGTCGGTTCACCCCCGGAGATGACGACGCCGCGCACGCCTCCGTCCTTCAGCGCGGCCGCGACCTTGAGCGCGACGCCCCGTGACATGGAGGGAACTTCATGCCGCGGACCGAAGCAGAAGGGACAATCGAGGTTACATCGCCCAATGGGTCGCATATCGACGAAGGCGGGGATGCGCATGGAGGGAGAGTAGCGATTCAAGAGGTACGGAATGGACCATTCCTGCGGGCGCACAGAGCCCTGTCGCCCTCACGGGGTCGCGGACGAACTGACGAACCCCTGCCCGCCCTGCGCGCCCATCAAGCCCTCCCCCTGGTTGCACGCCCCCGCGACGCGCCTGTACGCCTCCGCGTGCACCCGGAGCCCCGGACGCAAGGAGGTTGAGCGGACGGAGCGATTCCGGCCACCCGCAGCCGCCGAAACCGCTCCCATCTGGCCTGTCTTGCGGTGTACGAACTAGATGCCCCAGGCATCTAATGGGATCCGGAAAAGGGAGCCTCTCCGCTTGTGAGGTACATCCATGACGGACTCAGCCGCAGCCGCATCCATCTCCTTCCCCCAAGACCGCACCTGCCCCTACCACCCGCCCGAGGCCTACGAACCGCTGCGCGACGAGCGGCCGCTCTCCCGGGTCACCTTCTTTGACGGGCGTTCCGTCTGGGCGGTCACCGGACAGCGCGTCGCCCGCGAACTGCTCGCCGATCCACGGCTCTCCACCGACCGCGAGAACGAGGCGTTCCCCGCGCCGACCGAACGCTTCGCCCAGGTCCGCAACCGTCGCGTCGCTCTGCTCGGCGTCGACGACCCCGTGCACAACGCCCAGCGCCGCATGCTGATCCCCAGCTTCTCGGTCAAACGCGTCGCCGCGCTGCGGCCCCGGATCCAGGAGATCGTCGACCGCCTCCTGGACGCCATGGCCGAACAGGGGCCGCCGGCCGAGCTGGTCGGCGCGTTCGCGCTGCCGATGCCGTCCATGGTGATCTGCGCCCTGCTCGGGGTGCCCTACGAGGACCACGACTTCTTCGAGGAGCAGTCCCGGCGGCTGCTGCGCGGCCCGCGCGCCGATGACGTACAGCGGGCACGGGACGAACTCGACGCCTACTTCGACGACTTGATCGAGCACAAGCGGCGCACGCCGGGCGACGGTCTGCTCGACGAGCTGATCCAGCGGCAGCTCGCGGCGGGCGCCGTGGACCGCGGCGAGCTGCTCAGCCTGGCGACGCTGCTGCTCGTCGCGGGGCACGAGACCACGGCGAACATGATCTCCCTCGGTACGTTCACGCTCCTCCAGCACCCGGAGAAGCTCGCCGAACTCCGCGCCGAGCAGGACCTGGTGCCGGCCGCCGTCGAGGAACTGCTGCGCTTCCTGTCCATCGCGGAAGGGATGCTGCGGGTGGCGAAGGAGGACATCGACGTCGCGGGCCACACCATCCGCGCGCACGACGGCGTCGTCTTCTCCACGTCCCTCATCAACCGCGACACCGCGGCCTACGACACGCCGGAGGAGCTCGACTTCCGCCGCGCGAGCCGTCACCACCTCGCCTTCGGTTTCGGCGTGCACCAGTGTCTTGGCCAGAACCTGGCCCGCGCCGAGCTGGAGATCGCCCTGCGCAGCCTCTTCGAGCGCATGCCGGAGCTGCGCCTCGCGGTGCCCGCGGCGGAGATTCCCTTCAAGCCCGGCGACACCATCCAGGGGATGCTAGAACTCCCCGTGACGTGGTGACCGACAGGAGATGAGCATGCGGGTCCATGTGGACAAGGAACGGTGCGTGGGCGCGGGCATGTGCGCGCTCACCGCGCCGAGCGTCTTCACCCAGGACGACGACGGCTTGAGCGAGGTGCTGCCAGGACGCGAGGACGGCGGCGGCGACCCCCTGGTGCGTGAGGCGGTCCGGGCGTGCCCGGTGGGGGCCGTCACCGCCGACGACTCCTAGCCGCGCAGCCGCGCCGTAAAGCTCCGCCCGTACGCATGCCGGGTCCGCACGTCGATGCGGGTTCCGCCGTGCACCCGGCGTACGCGTACGCCGTCGTCGGCCGTGACCTCCCGCAGCGAGCGGCCGCGGAGCAGGACGCTCACCGTGTCCCGGTCCATGGTCGGGTCGGACACGGCGACCGTGGTCTCGGCGCCGCGCCCGGTGCGCCGCACCAGCACGGAGGAGGGGCCGTCGAGCCGTACGCCGGCGGCCTCGTGGCGCCCCGCGGTGAAGCTGTTCGCGGCCGTCAGGCCGAGGCCCGTGTGCGTGACGGCCTGCAGCCGCACCGTGTTCGCGAGGACCTTCAGCGGCCGCCCCGAGCCGTACGACCGCAGCGCCGCGTCGGCCGCGTTCGGCACCAACGCGTAGGCCAGGCACGCTGGTTGGGCCCCGGCCGCGCCGTCCACCGTCACGCCGAGGACGTTGCGCGTCACGGGCGTGTCCGGGTTCGCGGTGCGGACGACCCGGCGGCTCCGGGTGACCCGGTCGAGGGCGACCCGTACCTTCGGGGTGTCCAGGAAGACGTAGCCGACGGCGGTGCGCTGCGTGGCGTTGGCGTACCGCAGCCAGGACAGGTCGCCCGTGCCCGCGCCGGTCCATGGGCGGCCGTCACGCAGCATCCCCGTGACGGACACCTGGTCGTCCGGCGCCGCGGTGCGCGCGTCGACCGTCGTCGTCACGGCACGCCCCGCGTCGTCGCCGACCCCCGCGGCGAGCACCACGATCTCCTCGTCGAGCAGGAACCAGGACTTCGTCGCCGTCGCGTTGCGGTGGACGACGAAGTCCTCGGGCAGCAGCTCCCGGTCGCCAAAAGCGACATCGCTCGACTGCACCATTCCCACCGCCCCGTACGTCCCGAGCACGGCGCCGCCTGAGTGCCCTGCGGTGCCGCGCGGGAAGTAGACGTACTTGTTCTGCGACTCGGAGGAAGAAGTGAAGTTCAGCGGGTGGCCGGGGTTGTCGTAGTACGGCTTCCCGTAGAGCTCCGGGATCGTGCGGCGCCGCTCGACGGGTGCGGTGACACCCGCCAGGCCGTACGGCGAGACCGTGGTGAAGTAGTCGACGCCGTACGCCTGGGTCTGGTCCTGGCCGGAGAGGTAGAGGTAGTGGGCGCCGTCGCCTTGGAACCACGGCATGAGGTTCTCGCCGCTCATGTACTCGTACTTGCTGATCCGGTCGGAGCTGCGCGCCAGTGCGAAGGCGTAACCCGGTCTGCGGTGCACGGTCTTGTCCATCGCGTTGAAGGCGACGCTGCGCGCCGCGGGGTTGAGGTCGGCGGGCGGCACCGAGGCGTCGCCGATGATGTCGGCGTAGCGGACGATGCTGACCGGGGAGACGAAGCCCGTGGGGTTGAGGGCGGTGCGCGAGGTCGCCCGGACGTGCTTGACGTAGCTCTTCAGGGCGGTGGCGTCCCCGCCGGTGGAGAGGGAGGAGAGGTCGACGACGGCTTCGACGACCACCGCGACATCGGTGTAGCCGGAGGCCGTCCGCGACACCGCGCGTCCCTTGACGATCTCCATCATCCAGCCCTCGAAGATGAGCGGCGCGAAGCCGTCGCGCACCCACTTCTGGACGGTCGGCACCAGCTCGTCGCCGTGCGCGAAGCCCGTGCCGTCGAGGATCTTGAGCGTCTGCACGACCCGGGTGAGCAGGCCTTTCCCGTACGAACCCGTGTACGCGACGGAGGCGTGCTGGATGAAGGAGCCGTCGGCGTAGTAGCCGTCCGTGACCCCGTGGTTCAGGTGGTACGGGTCGATGGTGACGAACACCGTCAGCTGGTCGGTGAGCGCCTTGCGGATGCGGGCCTCGCCTCCCTCCGGAAGCAGCGCGCCCTGCAGTATCCGGTTCGTGGTGATGTCGGCGAGGTTGGCGCCGGTGTGGAAGCGCGAGTCGAGGTTCACGTCCCCGTCGGTGCCGTTGCGCAGGTAGGCGTCCATTGAGGTGACGTACGTGGTGATGAGGTCGGGCCGGTACGCCCGTACCTCGTCGGCGAGGAGCACGAGGGTCTTGCTGACGTGCTGGGAGATGCCGATCTCCCAGTTGAACCAATTGCCGTAGTAGCCCTTGGACTGGTCTCCGTAGTAGCGCTCGTGCAGCCATACCAGGCCGTCGATCACCCGGCGCTGCACGGCGGTGTTCCCGTACAGATCAGAGGGGGTGCCCGGCACACGGGTGGCCAGCGCGATCTCGTACAGCCATTTGAAGGCCGTGTTGAGGTTGGCGTCGTCGGTGCCGAGCGCGAGTCCTGCGAACAGTTCGCCGTCGGCCGCGTCGTCCATCGCCTTCAGGTTCGTCCGCGCCGTCGTGTCGATGGCGGCCAGCTTGGCGGCCGTCTCGGGCCGTGCGTTGGACTCGGCGGTCCCCGCGAAGACCGCGACGGTGTTGGCGATGAGCCGGGCGCTGTCGGCGACGGCCGCACCGGCGGGCGACGCGGGGATCACCGCCAGGAGACCGGCGGCCGACAGGGCGGACAGCAGACGTCTGCGGGTGATCTCCATGGCGGCCTCCTCCGGTGTGATGCCGGTGTGATGGCGATCCGGGCGTTCTGGCGGGCGGAGTCAAGCAGATCGTCCGAGCAGCGACAAGAGGCCCTGCCGCCCGGCTGCGCGCCGCTGATGCGACGCCCAGCGACTAGGCTCGGAGCATGACGTCGGAACAGCACGCATCGGGGCAGTACGCCATCGTGGCTGTCGCGTCGTCCGCCGGCGGTATCCAGGCTCTCGGTGCGCTTCTGGGCGCCCTCGGCCCCGATCTGCCGGTGCCCGTGCTCGTGGTCCAGCACCTCGATCCGCGCCATCGGACGCTCCTGGCGGAAGTTCTTACCCGTCGCACGACCCTCGGGGTCAAGCTGGCGGATGACCAGGAGCGGGTCAAGCCGGGCACGGTGTATCTGGCACCGCCCGACCGGCACCTCCTGGTGGGCCCCGAGGGCATCCTCACGCTGTCCAACAGCGAGCTCGTGCACTTCGTGCGCCCCTCTGCGGACCTGCTCTTCGAGTCGGTGGCCGGTGCGTACGGATCGCGGGCCATCGCCTGTGTGCTCACCGGCACCGGCGTGGACGGCGCGATGGGCGTGGACGCGGTCAAGTCGCGGGGCGGGACCGTGATCGCGGAGGATCCGGAGACCGCGCAGTTCGCGGGGATGCCCACGGCGGCGGTCGGCACGGGGGCCGTGGACTTCGTGCTCCGTCTTGAGGAAATCGCCGCGGCAATCCGCGGACTTGTCGAGAACAAGAGGCAGTGATGAGTGAGCCGTCCGGCACCGAGAACGAAAAGGGCCCCGAGCCGGCTGCCGAGGAGCATGCGCCGCATACGGAGGGAGGCCCGCCGAACACGGAGGAGCGCCCGTCGGCCGCCGAGGACCGTCCGCGGAAGCGCCGTGAGAAGGACAGCGAGGTGGTCGACCAGGGACTCGAGGATCTCCTCGACTTCATCCGGGACGCGCGTGGATTCGACTTCACCGGCTACAAGCGGTCCACCCTGGGCCGCCGCATCCGCAAGCGGATGGTCGATGTCGGTGTGCAGGGGTACGCGGACTACCGCGATCTCCTGGAGACCGACGCGGACGAATTCCGCGCGCTGTTCAACACGATCCTGATCAACGTCACCTCGGTGTTCCGCGACCCGGACTCGTGGGCCCTGCTGCGGCGCGACGTGCTGCCCCGACTGCTCGCGGACATAGCCTCCCACGCGGAGATCCGGGTGTGGAGCGCGGGCTGCTCCAGCGGTGAGGAGGCGTACTCGCTGGCCATGATGTTCGCGGAGGAACTCGGCCTCGACGAGTGCGTCAGCCGCGTCAAGATCTACGCCACGGACGTCGACGAGGAGGCACTGCGCGACGCCCGCGCCGGGCATTACCAGGCCAAGGCCCTGGAGCCGCTCTCCAAGGAACTGCGGGACAAATACTTCGAGCGCTCCGGCAACCACTACGCCTTCCGGACCGATCTGCGGCGCCGGGTCATCTTCGGCCGCCACGACATCACCCGTGACGCCCCGATCTCCCGCCTCGACCTCCTGGTCTGCCGCAACACGCTGATGTACTTCAACGTCGAGGCGCAGACCCAGATCCTCGACCGTTTCCACTTCGCCCTGCGCGAGGGCGGTTTCCTCTTCCTCGGCAAGGCCGAGATGCTCCTGAACGACGGGGAGCGGTTCGAGGCGGTCAGCATCCGCCAGCGCGTCTTCCGGCGCCGCCCGGGCGGCAACTCGCCGCCCTACCCCGCGACGACCCCGATGAAGACCAGGGCCACTGTGGTGGCGGAGGCCCAACAGGCCAACCGGGCGGGCCAGTTGCGCGACATGGTCCTGGACGCGTCGCCAGGGGCGAGCGTCGCCATTGACGGCAACGGAACCGTCATCCTGATCAACAACGGCGCGCGGCTCCAGTTCGGCCTGACGGCCAACGACGTGGGGCGGCCCTTCCAGGACCTGGAGATCTCCTACCGCCCCACCGAGCTCCGCTCGCTCATCGACCAGGCCACCTACGAACGCCGGACGATGCACGTCCGCGGCTCCGAGCGCAGGCTCGGCAACGACCTGCAGTACTTCGACATCGAGATCCAGCCCATCCTGGGCGGCCCGGGTCTGCCGGTGGCCATCAACGTCACGTTCCTTGACGTCACCCAGGCCACCCGGCTCAAGGCCGAGGTCAAGCGCGTCCGTGAGGATCTGGAGACGGCGTACGAGGAACTCCAGTCGACGAACGAGGAGCTGGAGACCACCAACGAGGAACTCCAGTCGAGCATCGAGGAGCTGGAGACGACCAACGAGGAGCTCCAGTCCACGAACGAGGAGCTGGAGACCACCAACGAAGAGCTCCAGTCGGGCAATGAAGAGCTCGAGACGATGAACGACGAGATGCGCCTGCGCACCACGGACCTGGACGAGGCGCACGCCTTCCTGGAGGGGGTGGTGAGCAGCATCGCGGCCGGTGTGGTGGTGCTCTCCGCCGACATGCGGACCAAGAACTGGAACCGCGGCGCGGTCGACCTGTGGGGCCTGCGCCCGGACGAGGTGCTCGACGAGCCGTTCTTCGCCCTGGACTTCGGGCTGCCCACCGACCGCCTTCGCGATGCCATCCAGCAGTGCGTCGCCTCGGGCAAGCGGGAGGGCCCCGTGGTCATCCCGGCGGTCAACCGGATCGGCCGCAGCATCGACTGCTCGGTCATCTGCTCCCCGTTCGACGGCCACAACGGCGGTGTCGTCCTCTTGATGGAAGATGTCGCCGACACCGGCGGCAGTACACCTGGCTAGCCGTATTCTGATGAACATGGGTGCCATGAAAGGCAGTTCAGCGTGGGGGAACGACCGCGCCGCTGCCGCCTGGCAGCGTGCCGTACGGGCGAGCGACCGGGCAGCACGGGAGACGGCGAACGCCGAGCAACACGAACGGCTGTTCGCGGAAACCGGCCGCGTCTTCCATGCGGCGATGGCGGAGCGGCACCGCGCGGTCGCGGAGCGGCACCTCACCACGGCCCGGCTCCAGGAGTCGTACGCCCGCAGGGTGCGGGAGTGGGCGAAGGGGCATGGTGGCGGGCCGCCGGCGACCCGGGGCAGCCGCCGGCCCTTGTTCATGGCCGGGGTCGCCGAGGCCTGCGGGACGCCCAGTGCCGCGCTCACGCTGGTCGGCGAGGATCTGAGCCAGCTCGCGGTCGCCGCCTCGGACCGGCCATCGCGCGGCGCCCAGGATCTTGAGTACGTCCTGACCGCGGGGCCCGGCCGTGACGCGGCCCGCTCCCGCCGCAGGGTGTCCGCATCCGGCCCCCCCATCGAGGAGCGCTGGCCCGGCTACGGCTCGGGGCTCGCCGCCCTCGGCCTGAGTTCGGTCGTCGCACTGCCGCTGCGGGCCGCGGCCGGCTGCATCGGGACGCTGACCGTCTTCGACCCCCCGTCGGCCCTAGCCGGGTCGGGGGCGCTGGACGAGGTCGCCGCGGCCCTGACCGCGGGCGTGCTCCTCGGCCCCGACGCGGATCCCGGGCTGTACGGCGGCGCCGACATCCGGGCCGCGGTGCACCAGGCGGCGGGCGCCCTGTCCGAGCAGACGGGCCGCTCGGTCGGTGACGCCCTCGCGCTCATCAAGGCGCGGGCCTTCGCCCTGGACGAGTCCCCCGAGTCGGTGGCGCTCAGCTTCCTGTCCGGGAAGCTGAAGTTCCGCTAGCCCTCGCCTCAGGGCATGTTCACCGGTTGATAGCGTCGCTCTCCTGATCATGTACACGGGGAGGGAGAGCGCCATGCCCAAGCTGCGTGACGTCCGCAGGCGTACGTGGCTGCTTGTCGCCGGGGTGACGGTGCTCGCCGTCGCCGCGGGCACCGGGATCGCGGTGTCGCGGTCGGTGGCACACACCGAGCAACTGGCCGCGGACAAGGAGCGGTTGGCGAAGGCGTGCGCGGGCCTGCTGCCCGAAGGGGTGGGCCACCTGCTGCCGGACGACACGGCGGGTGAGCTGCGCGAGTACGGGACGATGCTGCGGCCGGGGCAGCCCAGCAGGTCGCTGCTCGACTGCACCGTGCGGTGGGGCGATGAGGAGCCGGTGGTCCGGGTGCGGGCCGAGGCCCTGCTCGGCCCGGCCGATGCGCCCGGCGGAGGGTTCGGGCTGCCGTTGCCGAGCAGCGCGCTCGGCGGTGCGGGCGGCTCGGAGGGCATCGGCCCCGAGCAGGTGTCGGCGACCCTCCTGGCGTCCTGCCCGAAGGGGCTCACCGGGCGGGTCCGGCCGTCGAAGGACCTGCTGGTGTCCGTGGAGGTGCCCTCGTCGGCCGACGACTCCATCGACGTACCGAAGAGCGATCGGCTCCTCGCGTCCCGTACGGCGGTGCGCGCCGCCGACTGGGTGATCCGCGAACAGGGTTGTGGCGGGCGGCCGTTGAAGGCGGGCAGGAGCGCCGACGGCTCCGCGCTCTGCGACTGGTTCTCGCCCAAGGCACTGAAGTTCACGCCGGGCCGCTGGCGGTTCGACGGCAACGACACGACGTACAGCGAGCGCGCGGGTTCCTGTGCCGGCGAGTGGGACGACACCGCGGGCCTGGCCGGGGAGCGGAAGGTCAAGGCGGCGAGCGCGGAGAGCTGGTCGGGGGTCGTCGGGGCGGGCGCGTACGAGCGTCATGGCGACTCCGGTGATGTGCCGGGCGGCAACGAGAGCACCCACGAGCCCGACGCCGACGGGCAGTTGAGGATCGAGTCGTCGGGCGACGACCCGCGGCTCGCGCTCTGGGCACGGTCGGCGTGCGACGCCGGGCCGACGTACCACCGTGTCTCGGTGGTGCCCGCCTTCGACTTCCAGTACGAGGACACGGTCGTCCTCGACAAGAAGGACCGGCGGCGGATCTCCGCACAGGCGCGTGCCGTGCTCGACCGCTATCTGGCGGCGGAGGACGGCTGGCCGCGGCGTGCGCACTGCCGGAACACCGAGATCATGGGAGAGGTGGAGGAGTGGCGGGGCTGACCTGGCGGTCCGGCGCGGGACGGAAGCTGACCGGGGCGGCCGGGGCGGTGCTCGCCCTCGCGCTGCTCGCGGGCGGGTGGTTCTGGTTCGGCGGGGGCTACGACCGCTGGGCGACGCAGCGGCAGATCGACGGGGCCTGCGACGGTGTGCTGCCCTCCGCCGAGGTGCGTGACGTGCTCGGCGAGGGGCCCTTCGACGACGGCCCCGACACCGACAACCGCACGGAGGGCGAACTCGCCGACGCCTCGCTGCGGGTGGAGTGCTCGCTGCTGCGCAAGGTCGAAGAGGGCACGGGCAAGCCCACGCGGCACGGCTCGCTCAAGGTCAGTGTGCGCGCGGTGCCGGAGCGGCGGGCGAAGGACGACGACGGTCCCGCCGCGCGGCAGCAGCGGCGCGATGACTACCTCGGGCAGGACGGCGGGGTGTATCCGGACGTGGGCGGCGTGCTGCCGCCGGCCGCGCTGGGCCAGGGGTGGAACAGCACCTTCGCCGCCGGCGACGGATTCTCCGGCGCCGGTGCCACCACCTCGGTCCTGCTCGACTGCGCGCGTGGCCGGGGCGGGCTGCTCGTCACGGTCAGGGCCGAGGACGAGGGGAGGAGCGCCGAGGACCCTGCGGTGCGTACCGCGTTCGCCCGGACGGCCACCGCCACGGCCGCGAACGCCTCCGCCCACTGGGGCTGCGACGCCGACCTGGGCAAGCGTCCGCGTTCGGTGCCGCTCGACGTGAACGAGGACGAGAGCGTGCCGCTGGCCGATGCCACCGCGTCCTGCGAGGGCGTTCCGGGGCGTGGCTCCGCGGTCTCGCGGGCCTGGGAGGGCGCACGGCGCGGGACGCCCGTCGAGATGTGCGTCGTCGGCGCCGGGTCCGTGGACGGGGCAGGGCGCCCGGTGGCCGGCGCCGCGTCGGACGTCGAGGGCGGCTACCGGCTGAAGGCTTCCTACGGCCCGTACGCGCAGGACGAGCGGTACCGCTACCTGGAACGCCACGACTACATCGAGCGCGACCGCATGCTGGGCGTGGCCCCGGCCGGGCCTCTCGTGTTCGGCGGGTACTGGGCGAGCGCGGAGTGCGAGAAGGGCGGCGAGCGGGCCCTGTTCACGGTCGAGCCGCCGGGCTCCGGGTCCCCCTCGTACGGCAGCGACAAGCGGGACAAGCCCACCGCGGCCGACCGGGCCTACGAGCGCGCCGCCCTGAAGGCGTTCGCCGAGGGATCGGCGAAGGCGCACGGCTGCAAGGCCCCCGTGCAGCCGTGAGCCGACCTGCGTCAGCCCTGGCGGGTCCCGGCTGACGGAGGTCGGCCCTGGCGGGTCCCGCCGCGCGCGGCGATGTGCGGCGGGATCCCGATGCCTTCGGCGAGCGCGGGATCCGGCACCGGAGTTCCCCAACTGGCCGTCAGGGGAAGGTTTCCGGCCCAGACGCCGAGCGCGGCGTCCGGTCCTTCGCCGTCGTCCGGCGGGCCCACGCTCGTCTTGACGGACGCCTCTTCGAGGGACAGGGCGAGCAGGGTCGTCGCGGCGAGTTCCTTGCGGCTCGGGCGCCGCGCGTAGTCCCACTGGCCGGGCGTCGCGTGCTCGGTCAGCAGCCGCAGGCCCCGCAGCTTCCGCTCCGGGTCGGTGACCTTGCGCGGTACGCCGTAGATCATCGCGCTGCGGTAGTTCACACCGTGCTCGAAGACCGAGCGGGCCAGGATCAGGCCGTCGACATGGGTCACGGTCACACAGATCTCGGCGTCCGGGTCGGCGGCCATGCTGCGGCTCGCGACCGAGCCGTGCAGATACAGATGGGTGTCGTCGCGGCCGTACACGGTGGGGACCACCATGGGGTGGCCGTCGACGACGACGCCCAGATGGCAGACGAATCCCGCGTCGAGGATCGCTTCGAGCTCCGCGCGCTCCAGGCCGCCCTGCTCGCGCAGCCTGCTGTGGCGGGTGCGGCCGGTCTGCGGGAGCTGGGCGGGCAGGGTCGCGGGCGGGGACGGCTGGCTGATGGTCACACTCGGGGAGGCTACCGATATCGCGCCCGGAGTGCCACACCTCAGATGATTTCCACTGACTGATCAACTACATTCAACGAAATCCGCATCCGGCGCGTCATTCGTCCAAATCGCTCGCCGAGAATCCAACAACCCCCGCCGCGTGAGTGTTGTGAGGCCCCGCCTCGCCGCTGTCTGATGGAAACCATGGATCTCCCCTATTACGAGGACGTATCCCCCGGTTCCGGCTGCCTCCCGCCCCGCGCCTGGTACGCGCGGTCGGACGCCGCCTCCCTCTCCCTGAACGGCAGTTGGCGCTTCCGCCTCTCCGCCACCGCCGGTGACACCGACGACTCCTTCGCCTCCGACGGGTACGACGCCGCCTCCTGGGACGACATCGCGGTGCCCGGCACCTGGGCGCTCCAGGGCCACGGCGCCCCCGCCTACACCAACGTGAACTATCCCTTCCCGGTCGACCCGCCCCGCGTACCGACCGAGAACCCCACCGGCGACCACCTGCGCGTCTTCGACCTGCCGGGCGACTGGCCCGCGGACGGCGGGAACGTGCTGCGCTTCGACGGTGTCGAGTCCTGCGCCCGCGTCTGGCTGAACGGCACGGACCTCGGGGAGTTCAAGGGGTCACGGCTGCCGCACGAGTTCGCCGTGGGGCGGCTGCTGCGCCGCGCCGGCAACGTCCTCGCGGTCCGGGTCCACCAGTGGTCGTCCGGTTCCTACCTGGAGGACCAGGACCAGTGGTGGCTGCCGGGCATCTTCCGCGACGTGACCCTCCTGCACCGCCCCGAGGGCTGCGCGCTCGACTTCTTCACCCATGCCTCGTACGACCATCGCGCGGGGACGGGCACGCTGCGGGTCGCGTCCGACGTGGCGGGGCGGGTCACCGTGCCCGAGCTGGGGATCGACGTGGCGACCGGTGACGCGGTGACGGTGGCCGTCGAGCCGTGGACGGCCGAGACGCCCCGCCTGTACGACGGGGTGCTCGCCACGGCGGGCGAGCGGATCCCGCTGCGGATCGGCTTCCGCACGGTCGCCGTCGAGGACGGTGTCATCAAGGTCAACGGCCGCCGCATCCTGTTCCGGGGCGTGAACCGGCACGAGTTCCACCCGGAGACGGGCCGCACCCTCGACCTCGCGACGATGCTCGCCGACATCCGCCTGATGAAACAGCACAACATCAACGCGGTCCGCACCAGCCACTATCCGCCGCACCCGGCCTTCCTCGACCTCTGCGACGAGCTGGGCCTGTGGGTCATCGACGAGTGCGATCTGGAGACCCACGGCTTCACCGTCCAGGACTGGCGCGCCAACCCCGTCGACGACGACCGCTGGACGCCCGCCCTCCTGGACCGCGCGGCCCGCATGGTCGAGCGCGACAAGAACCACGCCTCGGTGATCATCTGGTCCCTGGGCAACGAGTGCGGCACGGGCCGCGGCCTGACGGCGATGGCCCGCTGGATCCGCGAGCGGGACGCCGACCGCCTGATCCACTACGAGGGCGACCGGTCCTGCGCGGACACCGACATGTACTCGCGGATGTACGCCGATCATGCCGAGGTCGAGCGGATCGGCCGCAAGGAGGACGACGACGGACCGGCATCGCGGCGTCAACTGCCCTTCATCCTCTGCGAGTACGGGCATGCGATGGGCAACGGCCCCGGCGGCCTGAGCGAGTACCAGAAGCTCTTCGAGGCGCACGAGCGCAACCAGGGCGGCTTCATCTGGGAGTGGATCGACCACGGCATCGCGCACCCGGAGTTCGGCTTCGCCTACGGCGGCGACTTCGGCGAGGAGCTGCACGACGGGAACTTCGTCTGCGACGGGCTGCTCTTCCCCGACCGGACGCCGTCGCCAGGCCTGACGGACTACAAGGCGGTCATCCAGCCGGTGCGTTTCGCGTACGACGGGGCTGCGGGGACGGTCCGGGTCACCAATCTGCACGACTTCGCCGACCTCTCGCATCTGGACTTCGAGTGGACGTACGTGAGCGACGGCGACGCGGCGGGCGAGGGCGGTGAACTGGCCGTGCCGAAGGACCTGGCGGCGGGCGAATCCGTCGAACTCAAGCTCCCGGACGTGCCGTTGGAGTCCCGTGACGCCGAGACACGGCTGCACCTGACGGCGATGGTCGCCGTCGAGACGAACTGGACGAAGCTCGATCACGTCGTCGCGCGGGCCGACTTCCCCGTCACCGCGCGCCCCGTGCCCCGCGCCGCGACCGGAGCACGGCCCACGTCCGACACGGGTCCCGTCACGCTCGGCCGCGTCACCCTGGGCCCCGGCACCTTCGACGCCCGCACCGGCGAACTGCACACCCTCGGCTCCATCCCGCTGCGGGCCGCCCCGCGTCTGGACGTCTGGCGCGCCCCCACCGACAACGACGACGGAGCCTCCTGGCAGTCCGACCGGCGCAACGGCGTGCTCTGGCGCGAGCTCGGCCTGCACCGCATGCAACACCGTCTGGACGCCGTCGAGTTGACCGACGACGCGCTCACCGTCCGCACCCGCGTGGCGCCCGCCGCGCGCGACATCGGCCTGCGCACCGTGTACCGCTGGACGTCCGACGGCTCCCGGCTGCGGCTCATGGTCTCCGTGGCGCCCGAGGGCGAGTGGCCGGTGCCGCTGCCCCGGCTCGGTGTCCGGCTCGGCCTTCCCGCCGCGTACGGGTACGCGCACTGGTTCGGCGGCGGGCCCGGCGAGGCGTATCCGGACACGGCGGCGGCCTCCGTCGTCGGCAGGCACTTCATGCCGGTCGACCGGATGCAGACCCCCTACGTCCGCCCGCAGGAGAACGGCGCCCGCGCCGACGTCCGCTGGGCCGAGCTGCGCACCTCCTTCGCCGGCGACGGCGTACGCGTCGAAGGCGATCCGGCGTTCTGGTTCACGGCGCGGCGCTGGACTACCGAGCAGCTGGACGCGGCCCGGCACCGCACGGATCTCGTCCCCGGCGACACCGTGTGGGTCCATCTCGACCACGGCCAGCAGGGCATCGGTTCGCAGTCCTGCGGTCCCGGCGTGCTGCCCCGGCACGAACTCCACGCCGCCCCCGCGCAGTTCGCGTTCACCTTCACCTTCACCTTCACCGGAGTTTCCGGGTGACTCAGCACTAGACTGGGAGTCAACGACGAACCACGTGCCGCCTTGGGGGGAGGGAGCACCCCTTGTCACAACCGCGGCTGGGCCGCGGCCCGTTGAGGCCGCCGGCCACACCTCCTCCCCCGCCCGACGACTCCCGACCCGGCCGCTTCGTGGGCTGGCTCGGCGGCTTCGGCTGCGCGGCCGCGGGGTACGCGGTGTTCCAGTCCCTGGTGGGCGTGTTGCCGGAGGCGCTATCCGGCGACACGGCCCGCTATGCGATCGCGGCGGTCAGCGGCATCGGGACGGGCGTCGCCGCCTGGCTCGCGGCGGCGCTGATCCGGGCAAGGGCCGGGGCGGACACCACCGTCCGCGTCCCTGAACCCCGTACTCCCGCCGCCGTCGCGCCCGCCCCCGGACCGCTGAGGCACCTCATGGCGGCCACCCACACGACGCTCACCGCCGAGCTCGCCGGCTTCGACGACCCGGAGCGCGGCCGCCTCACCGGCTGGGCGCACGCGCTCGACGAGCCGACCCGGCCGGTGCGGCCCACGCCGACCGGCACCGCGTACGGCCTGCACATCGCGCTCGAACTCGGCCTGCCCGACGGCCAATTGCGTACGTCGGAACTGGTGGAGACCCTGTGGCGGCTGCGCCTCGCGGACGGCGGCTGGGCGGCCCGCTCGCAGGGCTCCACACCGCGCCCCGAGGTGACCGCGCTCGTGCTCGGTGCGCTCGCGCGGGCGGGCGCGGACCCGGTGCGGCTCGCGGCGGAGGCGGCGCAGTGCTCGGCACGCTTCACCGAGGAGCTCGAACCGTCCGGGCTCGGCAGGACCCATGTCGTGACGACGATGCTGCGCGGGCTGCTGCGCGCCGCGCCGGAGTCGCCCGCCCTGACGCGGCTTCGGGCCGAGCTGGTCGACCGGACGATCACCGATCCCCAGCGGGAGCACCGGCGTTGCTGGGGCCCGGCCCTGCGCGCCCCCGTCACGCGCCCGTCCTCCGTGCACACCGCCCAGGCGGTGGTCGCGCTCGACCGCGCGGCACGGGTGCTCGGCGAGGACAGCAACACACGGGCCGCCCGCGAGGACGGCATCCGCTGGCTGCTCGCCTGCCCGGCGCCGGACCACGAGGACTGCGCCGACCTGCGCAACACCCAGGAGGAGGTGCGCCGCCCGCACCCCGTCGACTCCTGGCGCCAAGAGGTCCTCGCCGTACGGCACTTCACCGCCGCCTGGATGGTGCGGGCGCTGCTCACGCCGGACGCCTGGGAGATCGCCGCCGACGAGGGCCGCGAGGAGGCGTGGCGTTCGCTGCTCTCCGGCGCGGTGGGCGCGGTGTGGCGGCAGCAGGACGACGGGATCTGGAACTGGGACGGATACGATCTCGGCCGCCCGATGTGGATGACCTATCAAGGCCTTTCGGCGCTGCGGGCACATGCCGTATGGATGTATCAGCCGGGTAGGTGATCCCCCGGCGCGCTCGCGACCAGGGGGAGGGTGACCGCATGGGTGGTCGGCATGTGCACGGGGCCCGGCGGCTGCTCGAAGGGACCTTGGAGGGGCTGCCCGAGGAGGACCTGGTGCGGGCGGCACGCACGGTCGTCGCCCGCCTCGGCGCGCCCGAGCGACTGCCTGCCCTGGTGCGCGAGCTGGCGACGGGCGTCGGCGACCCCTCGGGCTGCGCGCTCCTCTCGTACCGCCATGTGCTCGGCTTCGACAAGCTGCTCCTTGTCGACGGCGGTCCCCGGCACATGCTGCGCGCCCACATCTGGCATCCGGGCGCCCGCGCGACGGGCCGCGAGGACATCCACAACCACCGCTCCCCGCTTGCCTCTTATGTGGTGCGGGGCACCCTCGGCATGGAGCTGTACGAGCCGGTGGAGGACGCGGGCGGCGGTGGGCTCGCGGCGTCCTGGTATCGCGAGTCCCTGTCGGACGAGGAGGGCCACTGGCTCCTGGAACCGGCGGGCCCCGCGCGGCTGCGGCTCACGCAGAACGCCGAGTACGCGGCGGGCAGCGGCTACGGCCTTCCGTCGTACGCGCTGCACCGGGCGTGGTGCGCTGCGCCGGAGACGACGGTGACGCTGTTCCTGGAGACCGGGTCGGGGCGGCGGACCCACACGGACGTGTTCGCCGAGGCCGAGGCGGGCAGCCGCGCGGAGGCGGTCGCCAAACGGCCGATGGAGGTCAAGGAGTATCTGGCCGAACTGGAGTCACTCCTCGCACTGATCAGCGCCAGGAGCTGAACGCCGTCGCGCTGAACGCCTGCTCGACGATGTCCCGGTTGTAGTCGTCGATCTCGACCGTGCCGATGTCGGCGGGGGCGAGCCAGCGGTACTCCTGGTCGGGCAGCGGAAGGGACACGTCGAAAGTGAGCGGCCTGACAAGGAAGTTGTCCTGCCAGTTCTTCACCTCGTGCCCGCGATACCGGCTGACGAAGGACGACTCGCCGACCTTGCGCAGCACCTCGCCGAGCAGCCCGGTCTCCTCCTTGAGCTCCCGCAGCACACCCGCGCCCGGACTCTCGTCCGGATCGAGCTTCCCGCAGGGAACGCCCCACACCCGAGGCAGGAAACGCTCCGTCTCACTGCGCCGCACGAGCAGCACACGGCCTCGGTGGGCCACGACGGCAGCCGCCAGTCGGTTGTCGCTCGGCAAGTCCATGGCTCCCACCGTAGCGAGGATTCGCGGACCGGGACAGTCAGCCAAGGGGCTCCCGCTCCCCCTGGTCGAGGCGGTACGGCGGATACACGTCCGTGAGCAGCAGGCCGTACGCCATGACGCGCACGACCCAGCGGTGCAGACCGATGTTGAGGTCGTACATGCCCCGCGGATAGCGGCCCGTGAAGAGCAGCGAGACGCCGGCGTAGAAGGCGAGGAGCCCGGCGAGCCCGCCGTTGAAGCGGTAGCCGCCCGAGAGCAGCGCGGCCACCAGGAGCTGGGGCAGGACGAGCAGCCAGCTCTTGACGAGGACCAGGCCGCGGGAGAGGTGCTCGGGGTGCGCGATGTCCAGGTGGGCCGGATAGTCGGGGACGTCCCGCAGCGTGAAGGGCGGATAGCGGTCGGTGCCGAGTGATCCGTACGCGTAGTACTCGACGCGCCAACTCCAGCGCAGCACACCGACGTTGAAGTCGAACAGCGCCCGTGGATAGCCGCCGGTGATCAGGACCGCGAAGAACGCCACCACGGTGACCAGGAGGAAGCCGATCCAGAGGAAGAGCAGCACTACGTAGTGCGGTATCGCGAGCAGCCACTTCACCAGCCAGAGCCAGCGGGAGAGCGCGGGGGCATAATCGGCCTCCAGGCGTACGGGGCTGAGCGGGTACTTGCTCGGTGCGGTCGCCGTGGGCATGGCGCACATGTCGGTCATCTCCCGTGTCGGCCCGTACATGCCTTCTCTCATGCCTTCTCTGCACATGTACGACCGTGAGCGGGCGGCGGCAAGGAGTGGCGCGGCGTCCGTTTCCTTCAAGACCGGGCCCGGGGCCGCTGCCTACGCTGCGAGGCATGAACACGAACATCACACCCCGCTTCGATCTCGTCGGCCTCGTCGTCTCGGACATGGCCGCCGCCCTTGAATTCTACCGCCGCCTCGGCCTCGACCTCCCGGCCGGATCCGAGGCGCAGCCGCACGTGGAGGCGGCGCTGCCGGGCGGTCTGCGGATCGCCTTCGACACGGAGGAGACCATCCGCTCGTTCGTCCAGGACTGGGAGCCGCCGCAGGGCGCGGGCCGCATCGGTCTCGCGTTCCACTGCGGGACGCCCGAGGGCGTCGACGCCGCCTACGCGGAGCTGACCGGTGCGGGATATCGCAGTGAGCTCAAGCCGTTCGACGCGGCGTGGGGCCAGCGGTACGCCACTGTCCTGGACCCGGATGGCAATGGCGTGGACCTGTTCGCGCCTCTAGCGTCCGCGCAGTAGTTCGCCAAGCGGCATCCCTGTCAACTCCTTGACGTCGCGGGCCAGATGGGCCTGGTCGGCGAAGCCAGCGACGGCCGCGGTCTCCGCGTACGGCAGTCCCTCCCAGGCCAGGGCGAGTGCGCGCTGCAGTCGCAGCACCCGGCCGAGGGTCTTGGGGCCGTAGCCGAACGCGGCGAGTGAACGCCGGTGCAGGAGGCGGGTGTTGACGCCCGCCCCGGCGGCGGTCGCCGCGATGCTCCGCCCCGCCTCAAGGGCCTTGACGACGTACGTGATCAGCGGGTCGGGCGGCTCCGCGCGGCCCGCGCGCTCCAGGGCGAGGGACTCCAGGGCGGCCACCGGGTCCCGGGCCGCGTCCATCCGCTCGGTCAGCCTGCGCGCCTCGGCGGACGGCCACAGGTCGGCCAACTCGACGCGGCGGTCGCGCAGTTCGTGCGCGAGGACGCCGAGGAAGGCGGGGGCGGTGCCGGGGTAGAAGCGGATGCCGACGTAACGGTCGGCGGCCGACTCCGGGCCCGGATGGTACGCGCGGGTGTCAGGCCCCGCGACCAGGAGCCTGCCACCGGACCAGAGCAGGTCCATGCAGCCGTCGGGCAGGACGGGCCGCACGCTCCGGGCGTCGGCGGCGCCGGTGCGGGTCCACAGCACCGCGCCGGCCACGCGCGACGCCCGCTCGGCGTACACCATGCCTGCCACGCTACGCCGCCCGCGACCGGTGTTCCTGGGGACTGACCCCGTACACCCGCTTGAAGGCGCTGGACAGGGCGAACGCGCTGCCGTACCCGACGCGGCGGGCGATCGCGGCGATGGTCTGCTCGCCGTCCCGCAGCAGATCGGCGGCGAGCGCGAGCCGCCAGCCCGTCAGATACGCCATCGGCGGCTCGCCCACGAGTTCGGAGAACCGCCGGGCGAGCGCGGCCCGCGAGACCCCCGCCTTCGCGGCGAGCGCGGCGATGGTCCAGGGATGCGCCGGGTCGTCCTGGAGCAGCCGGATCGCCTGCCCCACGACCGGATCACCCATCGCCTTGTACCAGGCGGGGGCCGCCGCCTCCGGCCGCGAGAACCAGGCGCGCAGCGAGGCGATCATCAGCAGGTCGAGCAGCCGGTCGAGGACGACGTCCTGGCCCGGCTCGTCCTTGGCGATCTCGTCGGCGAGCAGCGGGGTGAGCGGGCAGTCCCACACGTCGGTGGGCAGCACGAGCAGCGGGGGCAGCGCGTCGAGCAGCCGTCCGGTGATCTCGCCGCGCGCCTGATAGGTCCCGATCAGCATCTCGACGGGGCTGTCGAGCGACTGTCCCCAGGCCCGCAGACCCAGGTCCTTGTACTGCCCGAACGGGGCGCCGCCCAGCGGCACGCAGCGCTCGCCCGGCTGGATCTCGGCGAGCGGTCGCGTCGCCGGGTCGTCGGCGCAGGTGTAGTGGTCGGGGCCGCGGGCGATGGCGACGTCGCCGGGGCGGATCAGCTGGGGCGCGGCCCCGTCCTCGGGCACGATCCAGGCGGTGCCACGGACCATGATCATCACCGAGAGCGGCGCTTCGTCCGCGATACGGACCGACCAGGGCGGTTCGAAGCACGCCCGGATCATGAAGGCTCCCCGCGCGCGCGGGCCCTCCAGCAAGCCTGCGAGTACGTCCATACCGGAAGCGTAGACGCACGCGTATGGGGGTGAGCCCCTGACGGATGGTTCCTTGTGGCGCGCGGCAGTTCACTGAAGTCATGACAGAGAACGCGTTGAACACGCAGCAGTTGGACACGCAGAACAAGACGGTGTTGATCACCGGCGCTTCCGGCAAGACCGGGCGCCGGGTCGTGGAGGCCGCCGAGGCGGCCGGGTTCACGGTGCGGGCCGCTTCGCGGTCGGGCGCGGTGCGCTTCGACTGGTACGACCCCACGACGTGGGAGGCGGCGCTGCGGGGCGCGGACGCGGCGTACCTCGCGTACCAGCCGGACGTCGGGGCGCCCGGCGCGGGCGACGCGGTGGGCGCGCTGGCCCGGCAGGCGGTGGCGCTCGGTGTGCGCCGGATCGTGCTGCTCTCGGCACGGGGCGAGGAGCAGGCGGAGCCGGCCGAGCGGGCGGTGCGGGAGTCCGGCGCGCAGTGGACGGTCGTACGGGCCAGCTGGTTCGCCCAGAACCTCAGCGAGGGTCCGCTCCTCGACGGGATGCGGGCCGGGGAGCTGGTGTTCCCCGCCGGGGAGGTGCTCGAACCGTTCATCGACACGCGGGACATCGCGGATGTGGTGGTCGCGGTGCTCGGCGCGGCCGATGACCGGCATGCGGGGCAGGTCGTGGAGGTCTCCGGGGGACGGCTGCTGTCGTTCCGGGATGCGGTGGCGGAGATTTCGGCGGCTGCGGGGCGGGAGATTCGTTATGTGCCGGTTTCCGCCCGGGAGTACGGAGGCGCGCTCACGGAGTACGGGGTGCCGGCGGAGGAGGCGGAATTCCTGATCGAACTCTTCGAGACGAATCTGGATGGGCGCAACGCGCACCTCTCCGAGGGGGTTCAGCGGATTCTGGGACGGGCCCCGCGCGACTTCGCGGATTTCGCTCGGGAGCACGCAGAGCTGGGCATCTGGAAGGCGTAACTTTTCCCCAACCCCACCCCTACCCGAATCCTTCCGGCTCCGCCGGCCGCGAGGTAACCGCAGATCACCGCCTCCGCCGAGTTCGTCCTCAAACGCCGGACGGGCTGAAAGAGCTACCGACGGGTGGGCGGGCAACTGCCGGGTATCGGGCGGGTGGGCGGGAAAGCTTTCGCCGCGAAGCGGCGGTACGGCGCCGCAGCCGACAACGGCGCGTCGGCAGACCGGGCCGCTGCCGGGCAATCGGGTGGGCGGACGCGAGCGAGGTCTGGGGCGGAGCCCCAGTGTCGAGCCACCGCTACTCCGGCGGCTCCTCCTCGCCCCCGTTCCGCTTCGCATGCGTCCGCAGCCGCGACGACACATCGTCCGGCGGGAGGAACTTCGACCAGCGCTCGGGGAACTCGGACGGCATGTCCGGGTCGTCCGGGTCCTGGGAGGCCTCCCGCGCGGCCGCCGCACGGGCCACCACCTCCGCCGCCCGCGCCTCACGGATCCGCTCGTTCGCGGCCCGCGCCGCCGCCGTGGCGACGGACGGCCACCCCCCGTCGAGCGCCGCCGTGAACCCCGGGGCCCCCAGCTCCCGCACACCCC
>NZ_JBHYIG010000049.1:25164-39422 GCF_042740015.1 Streptomyces sp. NPDC059037 | reverse complement strand
GACGACCTGGTGCTGTGCGTGCACAACTTCTCCCGCTTCGCCCAGCCCACCGAGCTGGATCTGCAGTCCTTCAACGGCCGCCACCCGGTCGAGCTCATCGGCGGGGTGCGCTTCCCGGCCATCGGCGAACTGCCCTACCTGCTGACACTGGCAGGCCACGGCTTCTACTGGTTCCGGCTGCGCAAGGACCCGGCGTAGGCTCCACCTCTGCGACACCTGCGCGGGGCGGTTTCCACCGCCCCGCCCTGGGCACTCTCCCCGCACGACCGGCACTCCCGCACGACCGGCACCCACGCACTCTCCCTTGTCCGCACCGCGGAAAGGACGCGACGCCATGTCGGAAGCCGTCACCCGCCCGGGCATCACCACGGACGCGCTGCTCGCCTCGCTCGATCCGCTCCTGCGCGGCTGGCTGCCGAGGCAGCGCTGGTTCGCGGGCAAGGGCCGTCCGATCTCCGGCTTCCACCTGGTCACGGCGACCGAACTGCTGCCGCCCACCGCCCGGTCGGGCCTGCTGCACCTCCTGGTGCGGGTGGACCAGCCGCGGATCCCTGGGCAGGGCGGGGCCGCCGCCGCACAGCCCGCCGACTGCTATCAGCTGCTGCTCGGTGTGCGGCGCGAGCTGCCGCCGCGGCTCGCGCCCGCGCTGATCGGCCATGCGACGGCGGGGCCGCTCGCCGGGTTCACCGTCTATGAGGCGCTGCAGGACCCGCGTATGGCCGAGTTCCTGATGGAGGCCCTGCGGATGCGGGCGCGCGTCGGCAAGCTGCGCTTCGAGCGCGAGCCGCGCAAGGACATCGGCGAGGGTCTCGTGCCGCGTGTGCTCGCCGCCGAGCAGTCCAACTCCTCGCTGGTGTACGGCGACACGTACATCCTCAAGCTGTTCCGCCGCATCGTCCCCGGCCTCAATCCGGATCTGGAGCTGCCGCTGACGCTCGCCCGCGAGGGCTGCGCCCAGGTCCCCGCGCCGGCCGCCTGGTTCCTCGCGGATCTGCCGGACGACGTGAACGTGCTCGGCGTGCTGCAGCCCTATCTGAAGGGCACGACGGACGGCTGGGACCTCGCGCTGCGCGAGCTCGCCAAGGGTGAGGACTTCCGGGGCGAGGCGCGGGCGCTGGGCCGTGCGACCGCCGACGTACACCTGGCGCTGGCCCGCGCGCTGCCCACCGTCACGCTCGGCCGCGCCCAGGTGGAGCTGATCGCCGAGGGCATGGCGGAGCGCCTTGAGGCGGCGGCCGGGGCGGTGCCCGCGCTGCTTCCGTACGCGAAGGCCCTGCACACCGCCTTCGAGGCGCTCGCCGGTCTGGCCGCCGACGGAACCCTCTGGACGGCCCAACGCGTCCACGGCGACCTGCACTTGGGGCAGTTCCTGCGCTCGCCGTCCGGGGACTGGTCGCTGATCGACTTCGAGGGCGAGCCCTCGCGTCCGCTCGCCGAGCGCAGGCTGCCGCAGCCCGCGGTGCGCGACGTGGCGGGCATGCTGCGTTCCTTCGACTACGCGGCACGGTCGGCCGAGCCCTGGTCGCCCCCATGGGCGGGCGAGTGCCGGGCCGCGTACTGCACGGGATACGCCGAGGTGTCAGGGCGCGACCCGCGCACCGATCCGGTCGCCCTGCGCGCCTACGAGACGGACAAGGCTGTCTACGAAGTGCTCTACGAGGCCCGCCACCGCCCGGACTGGCTGCCCGTCCCGCTCGCCGCCGTCCACCGCCTCGCCATGAACGGCCCCGCAACGAACGGCCCCGCCACCGAAGCCCCATGACCGCCCTCGCCGAGGAGGCCTCCCCGTGACCCCCCGCCCCCAGCCGCGCAAACCGTCCGACGAGGCCACCGAGAAGAGCAGGCGCAAGGCGGGGCAGCAGGCTCCGCGGAAGAAGGCGAAGCGCCCCGCGTCACCCGTCCCCGAGGCCGACCGCGAGCGCCTCCTGAGCGGCACGCACCACGATCCGCACGCCGTGCTCGGCGCCCACACGGTGCGCGACGGCATAGCGTTCCGCGCGCTGCGGCCGTACGCGCTGTCCGTCACGGTCGTGGCCAGGGACCTGCGGGCCGAACTGCACGACGACGGCCAGGGGTTCTTCTCCGGGGTGCTTCCGCTGCGGGAGATCCCCGACGACTACCGGCTGCACATCACGTACGCGGAAGCCGAGCTGGACATCCATGACGCGTACCGCTTCCTGCCCGCACTCGGCGAGCTCGATCTGCATCTGATCGGCGAGGGGCGGCACGAGCAGCTGTGGCAGGCGCTCGGGGCGCGCCCGATGGTGCACGAGGGGGCGACCGGGACCCGCTTCACGGTGTGGGCGCCCAACGCCCGTGGCGTGCGCGTGGTGGGGAACTTCAACTTCTGGGACGGCACGGGCTTCGCGATGCGTTCGCTCGGCGGCAGCGGTGTGTGGGAGCTCTTCGTGCCGTCCGTCGGCGAGGGCGAGCTGTACAAGTACGAGATCACCCGGCCCGACGGCTCGAAGACGCTGCGCGCCGACCCTCTCGCGCGCCGCACGGAGGAGCCGCCGGCGAACTCTTCGATCGTGTACGAGTCGCACCACGAGTGGCACGACGACGAGTGGCTCGCGCGCCGCGCCGAACTGCCGGTGCACGAGGCGCCGTTCTCCGCGTACGAGGTGCATCTCGCGTCCTGGCGGCCGGGGCTGACGTATCGGCAGCTGGCCGAGCAACTGCCCGCGTACGTCGCCGATCTGGGGTTCACGCACGTCGAGCTGATGCCCGTCGCCGAGCATCCCTTCGGCGGGTCCTGGGGCTATCAGGTGACGGGGTTCTACGCGCCGACGGCCCGGCTCGGCACCCCCGACGACTTCAAGTACCTGGTCGACGCGCTGCACGGAGCGGGCATCGGGGTCCTGATGGACTGGGTGCCCGCGCATTTCCCGCGCGACGACTGGGCGCTGGCCGAGTTCGACGGGCGCACCCTGTACGAGCACGAGGACCCGGCCCGCGCCGCGCACCCCGACTGGGGGACGCTCGAATTCGACTTCGGCCGCAAGGAGGTGCGCAACTTCCTTGTCGCCAACGCCAGTTACTGGTGCGAGGAGTTCCACATCGACGGCCTGCGCGTCGACGCCGTCGCCTCGATGCTCTACCTGGACTACTCGCGCGAGGACGGCGAGTGGACCCCGAACGAGCACGGCGGCCGGGAGAATCTGGACGCGGTGGCCTTCCTCCAGGAGATGAACGCCACCGTCTACCGCCGCGCGCCCGGCGTCGTCACGATCGCGGAGGAGTCCACGGCCTGGGACGGCGTGACCCGTGCGACGCACCATCTGGGCCCCGGCGGCTTCGGCGGGCTCGGCTTCGGCCTGAAGTGGAACATGGGCTGGATGCACGACTCGCTCGGCTATGTGAGCCATGAGCCGGTGCACCGCAAGTACCACCACAACGAGATGACGTTCTCGATGGTGTACGCCTACAGCGAGAACTACGTCCTGCCGATCTCGCACGACGAAGTCGTGCACGGAAAAGGGTCGTTGGTGTCGAAGATGCCGGGCGACTGGTGGCAGCAGCGCGCCAACCACCGCGCGTACCTGGGCTTCATGTGGGCCCACCCGGGCAAGCAACTCCTCTTCATGGGGCAGGAGTTCGCGCAGGGCGCCGAGTGGGCGGAGAGCCATGGCCCGGACTGGTGGCTGCTCGACCCGGCGTAC
Organism: Streptomyces sp. NPDC059037; assembly: GCF_042740015.1. Taxonomy (NCBI): domain Bacteria; kingdom Bacillati; phylum Actinomycetota; class Actinomycetes; order Kitasatosporales; family Streptomycetaceae; genus Streptomyces; species Streptomyces sp. NPDC059037. The sequence continues at coordinate 35,760 of NZ_JBHYIG010000049.1, read as the reverse complement.
GGCGCGGAGGGCGACCACCGGGGCGTGCGCGACCTCGTACGCGACTTGAACACCGTCTACCGCCGTGAGCCGTCCCTGTGGCAGCGGGACACGGACCCCGGCGGCTTCGCCTGGGTCGAGGGCGACGCGGCGGAGGACAACGTCTTCGCCTTTCTGCGCTACGACAAGGACGGCTCGCCCCTCCTTGCCGTCTCGCACTTCTCGCCGGTCGTCCGGCACGAGTACCGGCTCGGCGTCCCCGACGAGATCGCCGCCTGGCGCGAGGTCCTCAACACGGACGCCGCGCCGTACGGCGGCGGCGACGTCACCAACCCCGACCCGGTGAAGCCGGAGCCGGTGGCGTCCCACAGCCGCCCCGCATCGCTGAGGCTGACACTGCCACCCCTCGCCACGGTGTGGCTGCGGCCGGTGTGACCCCACGACGGCCTACCGCGTCTCCAACACCCCCTCGATCCCCGCGGGAAGCCCCTCCGTGTGCAGGATGCCGAGCCGCTGCGTGGCCCGGGTCAGGGCGACGTACAGGTCACTCGTCCCATAGCGCGCGGGCTCGACGACGAGGACGGAGTCGAACTCCAGGCCCTTCGCCTGGCGCGGGTCGAGAAGGACGACTGGGCGGGTCAGGTCGGGCAACTCGCCGGCGGCCACGCCGGGCAATACGGCAGCGAGTTCGGCATGACGCTCGCGCGGGGCGATGACCGCGAGGCGGCCCTCGTCCCCGCTCCCGGCGGCGACCGCGTCCGCGAGGGCGGCGGGCAGGTCCTCGGCGGCGAGGGCCCAGGGGCGCACGCCCGTGGAGCGCACCGAGCTCGGCGGCCGGAAGTCCGGGTCACCGGCGGCCCGCGGCACCTCGGCCGCCACGTCCATGATCTCCACCGGGGTGCGGTAGTTGACCCCGAGCCGGGTGTACTCCCAGCGGTCGTCGACGTACGGCGTCAGGATCCGCTCCCACGAGCCGCAGCCGCCCGCCTCCGCCGTCTGCGCGGGGTCGCCGACCAGCGTCATCGAACGGGTCGGGCAGCGCCGCATGAGCAGCCGCCATGCCATCGCCGAGAGCTCCTGCGCCTCGTCGACGATGATGTGCCCGAAGGCCCAGGTGCGGTCGGCGGCCGCCCGCTCGGCGGCGCTGCGGTGGTCGGCCTCCTCCTGGCGCTCGGCCATCCGCTCGGCGTCGATGATGTCGTGCGCGAGCAGGACCTCGGACGCGTCGGCGTCGATGTCCTCCTTGTCCTCGAATTCGTACGTACGTGATGCGTACGAGACGTCCAGCACGCCCTGCGCGTAAGCGATCTGCTTGGCCCGCTCGGCCTCCGCCATCGCCCGCGCCGCGCTGTCGTCGCTGCCGAGCAGCTCGGCGGCCTCGTCGAGCAGCGGGACGTCGGCGGCCGTCCAGGCGGCGGCGCGCGGACGCCGGACAAGGCGTGCGTCGTCCTCCGAAAGGTGCGGCGTGGGCTCCTCCAGGAAGTCGGCGAGGAAGCCCTGCGGGGTGAGCGTCGGCCACAACTCCTCGATGGCGGCGTGCACTTCGGGGCTCGCGGCGATCGCCTTGCCGAGCTGGGCGATGTCGTCGGGGCCCAGGAAGTTGGGGCCGCCGTAGGGATCGGCGCCGATGCGTTCGGCGAGCTGGGCGGTGAGGGAGTCGATGACGTGGAAGGCGAAGTGCGGGCGGCCGAGGTTGTGCGGCACGTCCGCGTCGCGCGCCGCGTCCCGCGCCTCCTGGGCGATCGTCCAGTCCAGGATCAGATCGCCGTCGTCGTGCCGGATGATCAACGGGGCGCCGGGCTCGGGGAGTTGCTGCCGGTCGCGCAGCGCGGCGGCGAGCACGTCCGCCATCTCCGCCCGGCCCTTCACCTCGGCGGCCTCGGGTCCCTCGACGCCGGTGGCGGTCACGCCGGGGAACAGCTCGCCGACCGTGGAGAGGAGCACGCCCGTCTCGCCGAGCGCGGGAAGCACCTCGCTGATGTAGCCGAGGAAGGCCGGGTTCGGGCCGACGATCAGGACCGCGCGCTTGGCGAGCAGCTCACGGTGCGCGTAAAGCAGGAACGCCGCGCGGTGCAGCGCCACGACCGTCTTGCCGGTGCCGGGGCCGCCCTCGACGACGAGGACGCCGCGGTGCGGGGCACGGATGATGCGGTCCTGCTCGGCCTGGATGGTCTGCACGATGTCGTGCATGCGGCCGGTGCGTGCCGAGTCGAGCGCGGCGAGCAGCACCTCGTCGGCGTCCGCGCCCTCGTACCCGGTACGGGTGGTGTCACTGAGATCGAGGATCTCGTCGTGCAGGGCCGTGACCTCGCGGCCCTCGGTGGTGATGTGCCGGCGCCTGCGCAGACCCATCGGCACATGGCCGGTCGCGAGATAGAAGGGGCGTGCGACATCGGCACGCCAGTCGATCACGAGCGGGGTGCGTTCGGTGTCGGACGCGCGGATTCCGATGCGCCCGATGTGGTGATCACGGCCGTCGCGGAATTCAAGCCGTCCGAAGCAAAGGCCGTTCTCCCCCGAGTTGAACGCGGCCAGCAGACCGGACTGCTCGGCCACCATGACATCGCGCTCAAGGCGCGCCTGCAGACCGTTGCCCACCTGCGACAACGACGCCTGCACGGCGGACTCGGCCTCCTCGCGCAGCGCGTCGAGACGCGCATACAGCCCGGAGACGAATTGCTGCTCTTCCCGCAATTCCTCGGTTGACAATTCAGCCCCTCGCCAGTTACAGTGCTCTTATACAGGTTCTCGTGATGCCGTTATGCCCAATTGGGCAGGGCTTCGCGAAAGAATCCAATATACGCAGAGAAATACCCCGGACGTCAATTCGTCCGGGGTATTTCTTTGTCCGCTCCCAGCTGCGTGCGCCGGGGCCTGTGTGCGCCGGGGTCAGAGCACCTCGGCCTCGGCCAGCTCGGCCAGGAGCCTGCGCTTGGGCCGCGCGCCGACCATCTGCTTCACCGGCTCACCGCCCCGGAACACCAGCAGGGACGGCACCGAAAGCACGTTGTACGCGATCGCCGTCCGCGGATTGTGGTCCACGTCCAGCTGCACGACCTTCAGCCGGTCCGCCTCCTCGCGCGAGATCTCACCGAGCACCGGACCGAGCTGCCGGCACGGCCCGCACCACTCCGCGCCGAACTCCACGAGCACCGGCACCTCCGACTTCAGGACCTCCCCCTCGAAGTCCGCGTCCGTCACCTGGTCCACACCCGCCACCTTGAAATTGGACATGCTCCCCGCTCCCTATTCCGTCCGCTTCATCCCGACACTTCGCAACGGGGCTCCGGACCCCCCGGAACCGCCGCCTCGGCCCGCACGAGCTGCGCGCCGACCTGTTCCCGCACCGCAGTCAACTCGGCGATCAGCGCGTCGAGTTCACCGAGCTTGCGGCGGTACACATCGAGCGAGGCGGGACAGGAGTCACCCGCCGGATGACCGGACCGCAGACACTCCACGAAGGGCCGCGTCTCCTCCAGATCGAACCCGAAGTCCTGCAGGGTCCTGATCTGCTCCAGGAGACGTACGTCGTCCTCGTCGTAGGTGCGGTAGCCATTGCCGCTGCGCCGTGCGGGCAGCAGTCCCCGTGACTCGTAGTACCGAAGCGTCCGCGTGGTGGTGCCCGCCCGCTCCGCAAGTTCGCCGATGCGCATGTCCACGACGGTAATCCTTGACGTGGGCGTCAAGGCCAGCGCGAGCTCCGGGAGACCTCAGCCGGCGGGCGGCGGCTGGTGCAGTCCGAAGACGGAGCCCTGGTCGTCCCTGCAGAGCCGGAACCGCCCGAAGGCCGCGTCCGACTCCTCGCTGTCCGCGCCGATGGGCGCCTCGACGGTGCCGCCCAGCTCGATGACCCGAGCAAGGGCGGTGTCCATGTCGTCGACCTTGAAGAAGAGATACGGCGAGGCCCCAGGATCGCCGCCGTGCATGCCGCCAGGGGCACCCGGAGTGTCGATCACATAGCCGTGCCCGGACGGCCCCGGCACGAAGGACCAGCCGAGCAGCTCGCCGTAGAAGGCCCGCCCGCGCTCCGGGTCCTCGACGCCGATCTCGAAGAAGCTGGGTTCACCGGCCATGGTGCGGCTCCTGCCCTGTGACTGCCGTCCTCTTCACCGTACGCCGCCGGGGCCGGGGCCCGCCTGTCGGTCAGCGGGCCTGCCTGTCGGTCAGCGGGCCTGCGCGGCGGCGGGGCGGATGGCCTCGATGACGGCCGTCCAGCCGTTCGCGCCGTGCCCCTTGCCGATGGCCACGTCCAGGGCGGCCTTGATGCCGCTCAGGGCGCGCACGTCCAGGCCCCGTTGCTCGGAGGCGTGGATGATGTGGTCGACATTGGCGGCCTCCGTGATCAGGGGGGCCTGCTCGCCCGGATAGTCGCCGGAGTCGACCTGCACTCCCGTCTCCTCGACGGCCGGCCGGAAGATCGGGAGCAGGTCACTGATGTAGGGGGCCAGTTCCGCGCCCTTGACCCCGTCCGCACCGGCCAGCGCGAAGGCGTGCACGAGCCCGTACATGCTGGTCCAGAAGAAGTCGAGCAGCGCGTTGTCGTAGACGGCGGCGAGTGCGTGATCGTCGCCGAGGTGGACGGTCTTGCCGCCGAGCGCCTTGAGCGTGCCCTCGTGCCGCTCGAACACGGACCTCGGACCACTGTGGAAGAGCAGCGCGGCGGCGGTGCCGATCATCGTCACCGGCACCATGATGGCGCCGTCCAGATAGTCGATCCCGTGCTCGGCGGCCCAGGCGGCGGCTTCCCGCGAACGATCCGGGGTGTCCGATGTGAGATTGACGAGGACGCGTCCGGAGAACTCCGCGGCGATCGGGCCGAGCACGGCCTGCGAGACCTCGTAGTCGTGGAGGCAGACCACCACCACGTCCGAGGCCCGGACCGCATCGGCGGCGGTGGCGGCCCTGGTCGCGCCCCGCGCGACCACATCGTCGCCCTTGCCGGGCGTGCGGTTCCAGACGGTGGTGGGATGCCCGGCCGCCAGGAAGGCGGCGGCAAGGGCCTGCCCCATGGCGCCGAGGCCGAGAACGGTCACGGAAGAAGAGGCGGAAGCGGAAGTGGCGGAACTTGAAGCGGAAGTGGGCGTGGAAGTGGAAGTGGAAGTGGAAGCCTGCCGGCTCTGGTTCGTCATGCCGACCATGCTTGACGGGCGCCCAACTCCCCACAAGTACCGACTAATTAGTCAGGTACTTACCAAAAGGTAAGCAAGAAGTTGAAGGCGCGCCGCCCATTGACGCCCCGCATGCCTGCAACTACAAAACCCTGAGAGCGCTCTCACCGTCACGCGCACTCCCCCCACGGAGGTGTTCCATGAGCACCAAACGCATCCATCGCACGAGCCGCGCCGCCCCCGTCCTCGCGGGCCTGGCCGCGGTAGGTCTGCTGGCCGCACTGATGACGCCCGGCACGGCACGCGGCGACGTACCGCCGCCCGGACCCGGCTGGTCGCTGGAGTGGAGCGACGACTTCAACGGCGGCGCGGGCGCCCCGCCGTCCGCCGACAACTGGCAGATCGATCTCGGCCACAACTACCCGGGAGGCCCGGCGAATTGGGGCACGGGCGAGATCCAGTCGTACACCGACTCCCCCGACAACCTCGCCCTCGACGGAAACGGCAACCTGCGGATCACCCCGCGCAAGGACGGCGCGGGCAACTGGACATCGGCCCGCATCGAGACCAGACGCGCCGACTTCAAGGCACCCGAGGGCGGCACGCTCGCCATCGAGGGCCACATCCAGATGCCGGACGTCACCGGCGAGAGCGCGCTCGGCTACTGGCCGGCCTTCTGGGCCCTCGGCGCGCCCTACCGGGGCAACTACCAGAACTGGCCGTCGATCGGCGAGTTCGACGTCATGGAGAACGTGAACGGCATCAACTCGGTCTGGGGCGTCCTGCACTGCGGGGTGAACCCCGGGGGCGACTGCAACGAGACCCAGGGCCTGGGCGCCAACCGCGCCTGCCCGGGGGCGAGTTGCCAGTCGGCGTACCACACGTACCGCTTCGAATGGGACCGCTCGACAAGCCCGAACCAGCTGCGCTGGTACGTGGACGGCGAGCAGTTCCACTCCCTGAGCCAGGACCGCTTCTCGGCCGCGACGTGGTCCGGCATGACGGACCACGCGGGGTACTTCATCCTGCTGAACGTGGCGATGGGCGGGGCGTTCCCCGACGGCGTCGCGGGGCGGGCGACACCGGTGGCGCAGACGGATCCGGGACACGCGATGGCGGTCGACTACGTCGCGGTGTGGACGCGCCCGTAGCCGACTCGCCGCCGCGCGCGGTCACTTGAGGTTCAGCGCGCCGATCGCCTGCTCGGCCATGCCCTTCTCACCGAGGGCGTTGGGGTGCACCGGCACGAAGTTGGTGCCGAAGAGCATCGGCTCCATCCACCGGGTCCCCAGCGGCGCACAGGCGTCGCGCCCCTCCGATGCGGCGGCCATGTCGACGTACGTGGCACCCGTCTCGGAGGCGGCGCGCTGCACGGCCTTGTTCAAGTGGGCCTGGAGTCCCCGCAGATAGGGCACGTCGCCCTCGGCCACCGGCATCTTGGCGAAGCAGCTCGGGTCCGCCTTGGCCGGCAGGATCCACGGGTAGCCGAGGATCGCGACGCGGGCCTGCGGCGCCTTGGCCTTGATGGCACTCAGGGAGGCCTTGACCGCCGGATAGGTGTTGGCGTCGATCTGCTTGATGAAGCTGTCCCCGTTGGCGTCCTTGCACGGGCTGCCCTTGCCGCCGGAGAGCACACCGGCGGTGCCGCAGGCGACGATCGCGTTGATGAAGGTGTTGTTGTCGTTGCCGCCGATGGTCAGCGTCACGAGGTCGGTGTCGGCGTCGACCGCGTTCAGCTGCGGGGAGACGCCGGGGTACTGCGACTCGGTGAAGTGCTTGGTCTGGGCTCCGCCGCAGGTCACGTCGGTGAGCCGGGCGCCGGTGCGCTTGGCGACGACGTTCGGGTAGTTGGCCGTGGACCGCGCGCACAGGAGCGGGGCGGAAAGGTCGAGCGGCAGCACGCCGGACGCGGCGCTGAAGCTGTCGCCGAGGGCGACGTAGTCGAGGGGCTCGGAAGCGGCGGCCTGCGCCGGGGCGGCGAGCCCCAGGGCGACGGTTCCGGTGAGGGCGGCTGCCAGGCGCAGCGCGAGGGCACGGCGGATCACCATCTGGAGTCTCCTTTGAATCCGATGGGGGGTCAGTCCCGGAGAGGAGCGAGCCACAGGCGCCAACGGCCCGGCCGTGGCGGGTGTTTCAGTAGTGCAACGCTGAAGTTACTGGCAGGTTTGAATAACGGTCAACAGTCCACGCACACGTCCACCTAGATGGCGGAAACCTCACCCAGCACTTGCCGCACCCGCCCGCAGAACTCCTCCACCGCCCCCGCGTCCGGCTCAACCCCCTGGCCGAACATCGCCATCTGCAGCTCGGGCCCGTACACATTCCCGTACCGATCGATGTCGGACGTACGAGCGGGCTGCACGACGAAGTGGATATGGCCGGGCACCCGCCCCTTGTGCGACCACAGGCACACGTACACCTGCTCGCACTCGGCACCGACCACCGTGCGCACGGCCGCGGTCACCCGCCCCAGCAACGGCCCGAGCTCGGCGGCCTCTTCGCCGCCGAGCTCGTGTACGCCGGTGAGGTGCCGCAGCGGTTTGACGATGAGGGTGCCGACGCCGAGGGGTCCCACGCAGTGCTCGACGGTCCAGTGCGCCGTGCGCAGCAGCGTGCCGCCGGGCAGGGATGTGGTGCCGTCGGCCAGGCGGCAGGCGACGCACGCCGCATCGTCATGACGATCCGTCACGACACGCCGTCACTTGTCCGCCTTGTACATCCGAAGCTCCCGGTTGACGAAGAGCTGGACGTGCCCGCACTGCCAGCAGATCAGGCCCGTGGCGGATTCATTGGCCCAGGCCAGGTTCATGAACTCCATCCCGGAACTGTTGAGCTTGACCTCCCGGTCCCGGAACAGATCCCCCTGGCAGACCAGACACCTGATCCACGTATCCCCTATGGCGGCACGCTTCGGCTTGGGCGCCATCGACTTTCCTCTCCCCGTGACAACGGCGCCGGTCGAGCACCGCTGCCATGGATCGTATCGATGCCCCACCAGCACGGAACGCCCTGTCAGCGACCGCCGTCCGGGGAAACGGACTCGCGGTCGTCAGCGGCCTCGGGCCGCTCCTCGTCGGCCGCCGCCCCGGAAGCGGCGACCACCCGTCCGCCCTTCCCGGCCCGCGGCAGCAGTACCGCCACCACGATCGTCCCGACCCCGAGGATCACCGCGCCGATCAGGCTCGTGTGCGCCACCGCGTCCGAGAACGCGGAGCCCACCGCGTCCCTCATCTGGCCAGCGCCCTGCGCGAGTTCCTGGGCCTGGGCCTTGAGCTGTGCCGCTTCCTGCGGGGTGGTCGCGTTCGCCGCGGTCTCCGCGACTTCCCTGGCCTGCGCGGCGATGCCCTGCGCCACGCCGTTGCCCGCGCCCACCGAGTCCTGCGCCGTCTCCAGGGCGGAGGCGGGGAGCTTGCTGCCCGCCGTACCGTCCGCAAGCTTCGACGAGTACGACCCCGCAAGCACCGACCCCAGGACCGCGATGCCCAGCGAACCGCCGAGTTCGAGGGAGGTGTCGTTGACCGCGCCGCCGACGCCGAGTTCCGACTCGGGGAACGCGCCCATGATGACGTCCGTGCAGGGCGACACGGCGAAGCCGAGCGAAAGGCCGAGGACGATCAGCGGCGCCACGAAGTCGCCGTAGCCGGACCCCGCGTCGATCTGCGTGAGCAGCGCGAGGGCCACCGTGCCGCCGACCATGCCCGCCACCACCATGATCCGGCCGCCGATGCGCGGCGCCAGGATCCCGGTGACCGCCGAGCCGACGAACACCGCGCCGGCCAGCGGCAGCATGCGGACGCCGGTCTCCAGCGGGTCGTACGCGAGGACGAACTGGAGGTGCTGGGTGAGGTAGTAGAAGGCACCGAACACCGCGAGGAAGAAGAGCGCCACGGCGAGGTTCGAGCCCGCGAAGCCGCGGTCGGCGAACTTGCGGACGTCCAGGACCGGCCGCGGGTGGCGCAGCTCCCACACGACGAACAGGACCAGGCCGATGCCGGCGACCACCGCCGCGCCGATCGCCCGCGCGCCCCACCCGAAGTGCGGGCCGTCGATGATCGTGAAGATGAGCGCGCCCACCCAGACCACCGAGAGGAGGCCGCCCACGTAGTCGATGCGGCCGTGCTGAGCGGCCTTCGAGGGCGGGACCAGGACGAACGCGCCGATGATCGCGAGCACCGCCACCGGGATGTTGATCAGGAACGTCGAGTGCCAGCCGTTGTCACGGAGCAGGGCGCCCGCGATCAGCGGGCCCGCCGCGATCGCGATGCCCGACGTGGCCGCCCAGATCGTGATCGCCTTGGCGCGCTCCTCGCGCGGGAAGGTCGCCGCGAGCAGCGAGAGCGTCGCGGGCATGATCAGCGCCGCGCCGACGCCCATGACCGCGCGGACCACGATGACCGCCGTCGCGCTGTCCACCAGCGCGCCCGCCCCGGCACCGGCGGACATGATCACTAGGCCGAGCACCAGCGCGCCCCGGCGGCTGTACTTGTCGCCGATCGCGCCGAGCAGCAGCATCAGGGCCGCGTACGGAACGGTGTACGCGTCGATGACCCACTGCAGGTCGGAGCTGGACAGGCCGAGGTCCATGGTCATGTCAGGTGCCGCCACCGTGAGCGCGGTGTTCGCCATGACGGCGATCAGCAGGCTCAGGCAGAGCACGCCGAGCGCCCACCAGCGGCGGGCGTACGGCCGGTCCGTCCTTTCGACCGGTTCCTTGATCAGCAATGCCATTGGATTCCACCCATCCCGTCTTGCACAGACCTATTGCACAATCCTGTGCAACTACACACTGCTGTGCAAGATACCCGACGTTGCACAGCAATGTGCAAGTGGGGGCGTGGGCCCGTTGCGGGAGTGGGCAGAATGGGGGCCATGAACCCCCGCCCCGCGAGCAGCCCGAGCAGCGCCAGAGCCGACGCCAATCGCCGCCGCATCCTCGACGTCGCCGTCACGGAGCTGCTGCGCGACCCCGACGCGTCCATGGACCAGATCGCGCGCGCCGCGGGCGTGGTGCGCCGGACGGTGTACGGGCACTTCCCCAGCCGCGACGCGCTGATCGACGCGATCGTGGAGCGGGCGGTGGAGGCGGTGGAGACCGCGCACGCCGCGGGCCGCGACGGCATCGACGACCCGGCGGAAGCGGTGGCCGGATCACTGCTCGCCGTGTGGGAAGTCGCCGACCGCTACCGCCTGTTGCTCTCGCTCTCGCATCGCAGCGTCACGATGGGCAGCATCCGCGAACGGCTCGGCTGCGTCCACGAGTCCGGCCTGGCGATCTTCCAACGCGGCCTGGACGACGGCACGTTCGTGACGCCGCTGCCGACGCGGGCGCTCGGCTACGTACTCGAAGGGATCCTGTTCGCCGTGATGGAGGCCGTCAACGACGGTGTCGTACCGGCACAGAAGGCGGGCAGGTCCACCGCCCAGACGGTTGTGTCCCCCGCGGGGCGGCCCCCCCCCCAAACCCCCCCCCAGGGGGGGGGGGTGGCCGCGCGCCCGGCGGCCCGGACCC